>CAKSUL010000058.1 GCA_934501475.1 uncultured Roseovarius sp.
GCAAGGGGCGAGCGCGATGCATCGCATCACGCCGGGTTAGTTAAATTCTATCGCGAATTTGCGCATTAGCGTTTTCTAAAGCCGATTCGGCGAATCTTGCCTCTGGGTGAATAAAAGGTGGGAAAAATGGCTTATGAAAGGCATGGGGCATCGCCCCTCGATTATCAATTGTGCCGATATGGCACGTCAAAATTGCGCTTCCGGGGGCCTGCGCGGCGGCTGAGCGGGCGATATGTCGCGTTTCTGGGGGGGAGCGAGACCTTCGGAAAATTCGTCGAGCGCCCGTTTCCGGCCCTGATCGAGGCGCGCAGCGGCGCCAGATGCGTGAATTTCGGCTGGCCGAATGCCGGTGTCGATGTGTTTCTGAACGATCCGGTGATCCTGAAGGCCGCGTCGGCGGCCGGGGTCACGGTGGTGCAGGTGCCGGGCGCGCAAAACATGTCGAATCGGTTCTACACGGTGCATCCGCGCCGCAATGACCGGTTTGTGCAGGCGTCGGCAATGTTGCGGGGCGTGTTTCGGGATGTGGACTTCACCGAGTTTCATTTCACGCGCCATATGCTTCACCGCCTGCAGGACGTGTCGCCAGAGCGCTTTGATCTGATACGCGATGAATTGCAGCGCGTGTGGCGCGCGCGGATGCGTCTGCTGCTGGCACGGATAGAGGGGCCGGTCGTTCTGTTGTGGGTGTCGACACATGCGCCGGGGGCCTGTGCGGACACGCCTGACCTCGACGCGGATCCGGCATTTGTCACGCGCGACATGTTCCATGACCTGCGCAGCCGGGCGCAGGCCCTGGTCGAGGTCGTGGCCAGCCCGGCAGCGCGCGAGGAGGGCAGCATCGGCATGGTGTTCGACCCGGTCGAGGCGGCGGCGGCGGCCGAATTGCCGGGGCCGGCGGCCCATGAGGAGGTTGCCAGCGCGTTGGAGCCGGTGATTTCCAGGATTCTGGGCTGAGCGATGGCCGAGGCATGGAATGCGAAAGGCCCGCCAGCGGATGCTGGCGGGCCTGTTGCCGAATGATGCGGCGCGGGGGATCGCCCCCCGCGCGCGATATTACAGCTTTTCGATCAGTTCGGGCACGGCGTCGAACAGGTCGGCAACCAGACCGAAATCGGCGACCTGAAAGATCGGCGCCTCTTCGTCCTTGTTGATGGCCACGATGACCTTGCTGTCCTTCATGCCGGCAAGGTGCTGAATCGCACCGGAAATCCCGACAGCGATGTAAAGAGCGGGTGCCACGACCTTGCCGGTCTGCCCGACCTGCCAGTCATTGGGGGCATAGCCGCTGTCCACAGCCGCACGCGAGGCGCCGACGGCAGCGCCCAGTTTGTCGGCCAGTTTCTCGATCAGCGCGAAATCCGCTTCCGAGCCAACGCCGCGCCCGCCCGACACGACCACGCCGGCCGAAGTCAGTTCGGGGCGGTCCGAGGTCGCGACCTTGTCTTCGACCCAGGAGGACAGTCCCGGATCGGCGACAGCCGAGATGGTTTCAATCGGGGCGGAACCGCCTTCGCCCGCCGCGTCGAAAGTGGAGGTCCGGAACGAAACCACCTTCTTGGCGTCAGAGGATTTGACGGTCTGGATCGCGTTGCCGGCATAGATCGGGCGCTCGAACGTGTTGGCGTCCACAACGCCGGAGGCGTCGGAAATGACCATCACATCCAGCAGCGCCGCGACGCGGGGCAGCACGTTCTTGGCGTCGGTGGTGGCGGGGGCGACGATATGTTCGTAATCGCCGGCCAGCGACACGATCAGCGCCGCGGTCGATTCCGCCAGGCGATGACCCAGCGACGGATCCTCGGCCACCAGAACACGCGCGACGCCGTCGATTTTCGACGCCGCTTCGCCGGCGGCGGCCGCAGACGCCCCGCAGCACAGCGCGGTCACGTCACCCAGTTTGCGGGCGGCGGTCACGGCCTTTGCGGTTGCGTCCATTGCCAGTTCACCATTGGTGACTTCTGCGAGAAGAAGAACAGCCATTATACAGCCCCCACTTCCTTGAGTTTTTCAACAAGCTCGTCCACCGAGCCGACGATGACACCGGCGGCGCGCGCCTCGGGTTCGGCCGTGGACGTGATTTCCAGCCGCGGCGTGACATCGACGCCGTAATCGGCGGCGGTTTTCTCGTCCAGCGGCTTTTTCTTGGCCTTCATGATATTGGGCAGCGACGCATAGCGCGGCTCGTTCAGGCGCAGATCGACGGTGATGATGCTGGGCATCTTGACCTTGATCGTTTGCAGGCCGCCATCCACTTCGCGGGTGACCGAGGCATGATCGCCGTCGATCTCGAGGGCCGAGGCAAACGTGCCCTGGCTCCAGCCCAGAAGGGCCGACAGCATCTGGCCGGTGGCGTTCATGTCGTTGTCGATCGCCTGTTTGCCGCACAGGACGATGCCGGGCTTTTCTTCTTCGACGATCGCCTTGAGGATCTTGGCGACGGCCAGCGGTTCGATGTCGGTATGCACATCGTCGGCGGCTACCACCAGAATCGCGCGATCGGCGCCCATGGCCAGCGCGGTGCGCAGGGTTTCCTGCGCCTGCTTCACGCCGATCGAGACCGCGACGACCTCTTCGGCCTTGCCGGCCTCTTTCATGCGGATCGCCTCTTCGACGGCGATTTCGTCGAACGGGTTCATCGACATTTTGACGTTGGCAAGATCGACACCGCTGCCGTCCGCTTTGACGCGGACTTTCACGTTGTAGTCAATCACGCGTTTGACAGGCACGAGCACCTTCATTGGCATGGTCTCCCTAATTGATGAAGCAGAGCCGCACGCGTGTGCGCGACTCCTGTGACAGGTCTCCTGCGGGTTCTTACAGACTCCGGGCGCGGCAAAACAGAGGAAAATCGACACCAACGGGGTCTGCGACGTCGTGTTGCAGGTTTTGTCTGGCGTTTTCTTGTGTGGCGCGGCCGGAGTGGCGCCAAAAAGCGGGCTAGCGGTTGGCGCCGGGAACCCACAGCACGTCATCCGCGCCGCCATTGTTGACGATGCGCCCCATGACGAAGAACCAGTCGCTGAGCCGGTTGAGGTATTTGAGGGCGGCGGGATTGATGTCCTCGACGCTGGCCAGTTCCACGCTCAGACGCTCGGCGCGGCGCGATACCGTGCGGCACAGATGCAGATAGGCCGCCGCCGCCGACCCGCCGGGCAGGATGAAGCTGCGCAGGGGTTGCAGATTTGCGTTTTCGGCGTCGATTTCCGCCTCAAGGCGGGCGACCTGCGCGTCGGTGACGCGCAGCGGGGTATATTCGGCCTCGGCGTCGCGGGCCATGTCGGGGCGGCACAGATCCGCGCCCAGATCGAACAGATCGTTCTGGATGCGCCCCAATGCGGCGTCCATGTCGCCGCTGATATGCTGGCGGGCCAGACCGACGGTGGCGTTCACCTCATCGACGGTGCCATAGGCGTTGACGCGCAGCGAATGCTTGGCCACCCGCACGCCGTTGCCCAGTGCGGTTTCCCCGGCGTCGCCGGTTTTCGTGTAAATCTTGTTCAGAACCACCATGTTATTGGCCCCCTTATTTGCGGATGTAAACGAATAGCAGGATCACCAGCACCGCGATGAATTGCGCGATGATCCGCCAGCGCATGAATTTGTTGGCACGTTTGGCGTTTTCCACACCCGGTTTGCCAAAGGTGGAAATACCCATCATCAGGATGATCGCGACGATACCACAGGCCACGGCGACCAGAATGAATAGCGGATCTTGCAGCATGATGTGCCCCTTGTCGGTCTGTTTGCCCCCCACTTAGAACGCCTGAGCGTGAAAGCGAACCGGAAAATTTTGCCCCCTGCCCGGGCGGATCAGGCGCGCGACAGCATCCAGTCCAGCATTCTGGTCGGCAGGATGCGGCGCGCCGCGCCCATCAGGTGGGTCGGTGTCGTGACATAATAGCGGGCCCGCGGGCGGCGCGATTCGACGGCATGGATCAGTTTTCGCGTCACCGACGAGGCGGGCAGTTCGAATCTGTCGGGCCCGGTATCGGCATAGAGCCGTTTTTGCAGGCGGTCGCGATAGTCCTGCGCGCGCGCCGAGCTCTCCCAATCGACCCAGCGTTCAAAATGCGGGATCGAGTTCTTGCGGATCTTCGATGTGACCGGTCCCGGCTCGATCAGGGCGACGTCGATGCCGGTGCCGCGCAGCTCGATCCGCATGGTGTCGCTGAGGCCCTCGATGGCGAATTTGGTGCTGTTATAGGCGCCGCGCCATGGCAATGTGACCAGTCCCAGAACGGATGAGCATTGCACGATCCGTCCATGGCCCTGCGCGCGCATCACCGGAATGACCAGTTGCGTCAACGTGTGCCAGCCAAAGAAATTCGTCTCGAATATCGCGCGCAGGGCGTCGGTGGGCAGGTCCTCGATCAGGCCGGGGCAGGCGAAGGCGCCGTTGTTGAACAGCGCATCCAAGGTGCCGCCCGTCGCCTCGAGCACCTCGGTCAGGCCCTGCACGATCGAGGCGTCGTCGGTATAGTCGATGCGCGGGCTTTCCAGCCCCTCGCCGATCAGGCGTGCGCAATCTTCGGGGTTGCGGCATGAGGCAAAGACCCGCCAGCCGCGCGCGCGCAGGCCATGGGCGGCGTCATAGCCGATGCCGGACGAGCAGCCGGTGATGAGAATGGATTTCTGTGTCATCCGCGCACGCTATGCCGGATCGGGCGGCGCGCGCAATCAGTTAGCGGAAGTGACCAGCCATTCCGCCATCCAGCCTTCCGATCCGGTTTCCAGCGCGCGCAGATGCACCCAGCCGTCAGCGGTGCGCTCAAGGATCTCGACCGGCTCTCCTTGGGTCAGTTGATCGACCTTGTCATATTGCGTGCCGGGGCCGGTGCGCAGATTGGCGGCATTGCCCGAAATGCTGCGGATGTCGGCGGGCAGGGACGGGGTGGATTGCACCGGATCGCTGACAGCCATCCCGTTGACCGCGTCGACCAGACTTTCCGACGAAAACCCGCTGATGCCCTCAAGCCCCAGGTCGATGATCCCGCTTTCGTCCGGCAGCGTCGAGGCCAGCGTGATGCTGAACCGGTCCAGACTGCCATCGGACAGCGACGCCAGCGAGGCGGCGGCGCGGCTTACGGTTTCGTCGTCGCTGTCATAGGCGCCGTAATGCTCCACCGGTGGCGCGCTTTTGGTCAGCGGCTTGATCGGCGGGGGCAGATCGCCCGCATTCGCCATCTGAATTTCGGGCTGTTTCGGTGCCACGGGCGTCGGGCGCGCGAAAAGCGGCGTCTTTGCCCCGGCCACCTGCAACGAGGCGGAATCGGGTGCATAATCCGCGCCGCCGCTCAACTCATAGAACGACCAGCCCAGAAAGGCGAATGATATCAGTATAAAGCGCCACATGCGCATCCCCCCAAACGATACAGACAATTCTGGCAGCAGCGCCAGAATACACGATTCGCCCCGGCTTTTGATGGGAAAACGAGAAAACTTTCTCCCCCCGCTTTACGCGGTTTCAGACCGAGGCTATCACCAGCGTCATGACTGATCTGGTGGACGACCCCAATACAGACCCTGATGATCTGCCGCAGGCTGTGGCGGAACCGCTACGCCGTGCGATCGGCGAGAGGTATCTGACCTACGCGCTGAGCACGATCATGCACCGGGCGCTGCCGGATGCCCGCGACGGGCTGAAACCCGTGCACAGGCGTATCCTCTATGCAATGCGCGAGCTGCGATTAAGTTCCACCGGGGGGTTCAGAAAATCCGCCAAGATCAGCGGCGACGTGATGGGCAACTATCACCCGCATGGCGATGCCGCGATCTATGACGCCATGGCGCGGCTGGCCCAGGATTTCGCCGTGCGCTATCCGCTGGTGGACGGGCAGGGCAACTTTGGCAATATCGACGGCGACAACCCCGCCGCCGCGCGCTATACCGAGGCCCGCATGACCGCCGCCGCCGAGGCGTTGCTGGACGGTCTGGCCGAAAACGCCGTTGATTTCAGGGACAATTACGACGGCACCCTGACCGAACCGGTGGTCTTGCCCGCGTCGTTTCCCAATCTGCTGGCCAATGGCTCCAGCGGGATTGCGGTTGGCATGGCCACCAACATTCCGCCGCATAATATCGCCGAACTGGTCGATGCCTGCCTGCATATGATCAAGGTGCCCGATTGCCGGGATGACACGTTGCTGAGCCATGTCAGGGGCCCCGATTTCCCCACCGGCGGCGTGATCGTGGAACCTGCGGAAAACATCGCCAACGCCTATCGCACCGGGCGCGGCAGCTTCCGGCTGCGCAGCAAATGGGAGGTCGAGGATCTGGGCCGCGGGCAGTGGCAGATCGTGGTTACCGAAATCCCCTATCAGGTGCAGAAATCCCGGTTGATCGAAAAGATCGCCGAGGTGATCCAGACCCGGAAGATCCCGATTCTGGCCGATGTGCGCGACGAAAGCGCCGAAGACGTGCGTCTGGTGCTGGAACCGCGTTCGCGCAATGTCGATCCCGAGGTCCTGATGGGGATGCTGTTCCGCAACTCGGATCTTGAGGTCAGGTTCTCGCTCAACATGAACGTGCTGATCGACGGGGTGACGCCCAAGGTGTGCAGCCTCAAGGAAGTGCTGCGCGCCTTTCTCGATTTCCGCCGCGAGGTGCTCGAGCGGCGCTCGATCCACCGGATGGAAAAGATCGACCACCGCCTCGAGGTGCTGGAAGGGCTGATCGTGGCCTTTCTCAACCTGGACCGCGTCATCGACATCATCCGCTATGACGACACCCCGAAGGCGGCGCTGATGCGCGAGGACTGGGGCCGTGAGTTCACCCGCGCCAAGGACGAATCCGACTATGTCCCGCCCGCCGAGGGCGGTGAGGACGGGCTGAGCGATCTTCAGGCCGAGTCGATCCTGAACATGCGCCTGCGCAGCCTGCGGCGGCTGGAAGAGATCGAATTGCTGAAAGAGCAAAGCGCGCTGATGCAAGAGCGCGCCGGCCTTGAGGATCTGCTGGAAAACCCGGCGCTGCAATGGGCGGCGATCTCGGATCAGCTGCGCGAGATCAAGAAAACCTTCGGCAAGGATTACGTGCACGGCGCACGCCGCACCCAGTTTGCCATCGCCGGTGAGGTCGAAGACGTGCCGCTGGAGGCCATGATCGAGCGCGAGCCGATTACCGTGGTCTGTTCGCAAATGGGCTGGATTCGGGCCATGACCGGGCATATCGACCTCAGCCGCGAGTTGAAGTTCAAGGATGGCGACGGGCCGCGCTTTCTGTTTCATGCCGAAACCACCGACCGGCTGCTGGTCTTTGGCAGCAACGGGCGGTTCTACACGCTGTCGGCGGCCAACCTGCCCGGCGGGCGCGGCATGGGCGAACCGCTGCGCCTGATCGTGGACCTGCCGAACGAGGCCGAGATCGTCGACATGTTCATTCACGTGCCGGGACGCAAATTGCTGGTGGCCTCCAGCGCGGGCGACGGCTTCATCGTGTCCGAGGATGATGTCCTGGCCCAGACCCGCAGCGGCAAACAGGTGCTGAACGTGCGCGGCGACACGCGCGCCATCCTCAGCAAACCGGCCGCTGGTGATCATGTGGCGGTTGTGGGTGAAAACCGCAAAGTGCTGATTTTCCCCTGTTCCGAACTGCCCGAAATGGGGAGAGGCAAGGGCGTGAGGTTGCAAAAGTACAAGGATGGCGGGCTGTCGGATGCCACCACCTTCGATCTGGAGGCCGGTCTGACATGGCTCGACCCCGCAGGGCGCACCCGCACGCAGACCGAGCTTGACGAATGGATCGGCAAACGTGCCGGGTCGGGCCGCATGGCGCCGCGCGGGTTTCCGCGTGACAACAAGTTCACCTGAGAGGGTATGCCAAAGAGTCTTCTTGCCTTCGGCGAGGATATTTGACGCCAGAAGAAACGGGGAAGGCGGTTTGCCCCTTCCCCGTTGGACTCACGCATATCTGCGCTTCTCCTGGCACGGTCATCGGCGTCCCCGCCTGTACCGTGATCTCAGAATTACAGAGAGTGTTTAACAAATCGTTGCTTCTTCTGGCCAAAAATATCCTCGCCGAAGGCAAGAAGACTCTTTTGGAAGGCGGTTTGAAATCTGACGTGACGGTGGTGGATCACGCGCTGTTTGCAACCGTTTCGGCGGTCAGCCACACACCGCCCTCGGGGCGCAAGGTCAGGATCATCACCGGATCGGGGGTGCGCCCGGGAACTGGCGCAAAGCGGAACCGCGCCAGCAAGGTCGCAAGGATGATCACCACCTCCTGCAGTGCAAAGGACGCGCCTATGCAGATTCGTGGGCCATCGCCGAACGGCAGATAGGCATAGCGGTCCGGGCGCGCCTCGAGAAATCTTTCGGGGCGGAACATGTCGGGCGCATCCCACAACAGCGCGTTGCGGTGCAGCGCATAGATCGGCACGATCACCGTGTCACCCGCCCGCACCTCGCGCCCGCACAAGGTATCGCCGGCAAGTGCGGTGCGCGACACCATCGCGGCGGGGGGATAAAGGCGCAGCGCCTCATCGGCGATGGCGCGCAGATAGGGCAGGTGGGGCACGTCCTCGCCGGTTATCGGGCGGTCGCCCAGAACCGCTTTGATCTCGGCACGGGCGCGTTCCTGCACGGCGGGGTCAAAAGCGCACAGATAGAGCGACCACGCCAGCGTCAGCGCCGTGGTCTCGTGCCCGGCAACGATAAAGGTGAGCAGGTTGTCGCGCAACTCACCGGTGTTCATTTTCCTCTTTGTCTCGGGGTCTTCGCCTGCCAGAAGCAGGTCCAGAAGATCGGGCACGCCTTGCGGGCCACGGGCGCGGCGCGCCTCGACCGCCTCATCGGCGATGCGTTTCATCCGGCGCACCGCCTGACCCGACATCAGCCGACCGGGGCGCGGCACCCAATCGGGAAACCCCAGAACGTCAAACAGCGAAATCCGGCCCGCCTCGGCGATATAGGCGTCGATTGCGTCATGCACCGCGCCCGCATCAAAGCTGCCATCGCCCGAAAACGTGACCTCGCTGATCACGTCGAATGTGGTGCGCACCATGTCGGCGGCCACATCCACCGCACGCGGCCCGGACCCGGCTATGCGCTCGGCGCTGCGCGTGGCGGCGGCGGTCATGATCGGGGCCAGGTTCATCACGTTGCGATGCGAAAATACCGGTGCCACGACGCGCCGCTGCCAGCGCCAATGCGCACCCTCGGCGATGAACAGTGACTCACCGATGGCGGGGCGCAACAGGTTCTTGGTGACGTCGGATTTGGGGTAATTGTCGATGTTTTCCAGCAGGATCCGGCGCAGGGCGGTGGGGTCCATCACCATGTGCCAGCGTTTTCCGGTGCGCCCGGACACCATCGGCTGGGTGGTGGCGATATGGGGGATGATGCTGAGAACATTGCGCCGCGCCGCCTGTGCACTGCGCAGGATTCCCATCGGTCTTGTCACCAGATCAACCTTGACCGGGGTCGTGGCGGTGGGTGTGTCGGGCATGGTGCGGCCTTTGCTGTGTTCTCTTAGATATAGGGGCGCATCCCTGTGCGGGCAAATGGGCGGACAGATCGCGGGCGATATTTCGGCGGGGCAATGATTGCGCCGGGGGCGCGCCTGCGGTATCGGTTTTCCTGAATCTGTCGATGAGGACACCCAACATGTTTCGAATGATTGCCGCGGCATTTGCCCTGTTCGCCCTGACGGCCTGCACCAATCCCAATGATCTGGATCAGGCGCCCGCGCCTCTGGGCAATTTCGAATTGGGTCACAACGTGGTCGTCGCCCCGAACCTGACCAAGGGCCCCGCATCGCGCGACGCCACCAAGGAAGAGTGGATCGCGGCGATGACATCGGCCATCGACGAACGCTTCCGCCGCTATGACGGGGGCAAGCTCTATCACCTTGG
The DNA here is from genome assembly GCA_934501475.1 of uncultured Roseovarius sp. GTDB lineage: Bacteria > Pseudomonadota > Alphaproteobacteria > Rhodobacterales > Rhodobacteraceae > Roseovarius. Next base: position 9,854 of record CAKSUL010000058.1, read on the forward strand.
GATATCGGTCGAAGGCTATGTCCTGGCGGTGCCGGGCGTGCCGATCGTGGCCTCGCCCAAATCGGCATTGATCCTGAACGTGACCGTGTGGGACGACGCCGCCGGCAAGAAGCTGAACGACGAGCCCGAGCAGGTGACGGTGATGGAATCGTTCTCGGGCAACACGATGCTGGGATCGGGGCTGACCCAATCCAAGGAATTACAGATGGAAAACCTCAGCCGCAACGCGGCCAAGCTGATCCAGAACTGGCTGGTGCGCGGCAAATACGAACATGACTGGTTTGGCGGACGCGCTGCCGACAAGGCCCCGGTTGCCGCGAAAGTGGCGGCCAAACCGGCCGTGGCCGAGGGTGACGCCAAGGCGGCCAAGGCAGCGGCAAAACCTGCCGCCGCGAAATCGGCCAGCGCGAAATCGGCTGGAAATGCCGCCGCGGCCGCCGCCGCTGTCGCCGAGGCGGAACTGATCGAGGAACCCAAGGTGGCCTCGCCCACACGCCCCTGAAGGCGGGGGTGAGCGCGCGCGCGCAGGAACTGCTTGATTTTCCGTGCGCGGCGCAATAAATGCCGCCAACAAATAGACCGGGCCGCACGCCCCCCAATTGAGAAAAGGCGCCTCAGATCATGGCAAAGGAAAAGTTTGACCGCAGCAAGCCGCATGTGAACATCGGCACGATTGGCCACGTTGACCACGGCAAGA
>CAKSUL010000059.1 GCA_934501475.1 uncultured Roseovarius sp.
GCCCAGGGGCAAGGGTGAGACCTGCCATCTGTTCGGCTGTGGTAGGGCACGGGAATGATCGCTGTCGATGACCTGATCGAACTGATCCGTGCCTACAACCCCCGCACCGACGAAGCCCTGATCCGCGCGGCCTATGCCTATGGCCGCGACATGCATGAGGGGCAGGTCCGCCAATCGGGCGAGCCCTATTTCACCCATCCCGTCGCCGTCGCCGCCATCCTGACCGAACAGCGGCTGGATGATGCCACGATCGTGACCGCGCTGTTGCATGACACGATCGAGGACACCGGTGCCTCCTACGGTATCGTGCTGGAGAAATTCGGCCGCGAAATCGCCGATCTGGTCGATGGCGTGACCAAACTGACCAATCTGCAGCTCAGCAACACCGAGACCAAGCAGGCCGAGAATTTCCGCAAGCTGTTCATGGCCATGTCCAAGGATCTGCGCGTCATCCTGGTGAAAATTGCCGACCGGCTGCACAACATGCGCACGATCCGCGCCATGCGCACCGAAAAGCAGGTGCAAAAGGCGCGCGAGACGATGGACATCTTTGCCCCGCTGGCCGGGCGCATGGGGATGCAATGGATGCGCGAAGAGCTGGAGGATCTGGCCTTTCGCGTGATCAACCCCGAGGCGCGCGCCTCGATCATGCGCCGCTTCATCACCCTGCAACGCGAGGCGGGCGATGTGATCGACCGCATCACCGGCGACATGCGCCTTGAGCTGGACAAGGTCGGCATCAAGGCCGAAGTGCTGGGGCGCGCCAAGAAACCCTATTCGATCTGGCGCAAGATGCAGGAAAAGGACATGGGCTTTTCGCGCCTGTCCGACATCTACGGCTTTCGCATCATCACCTCCAGCGAGGCCGATTGCTATGCGGTTCTGGGGGCGATCCATCAGCGCTGGCGCGCGGTGCCGGGCCGGTTCAAGGATTATATCAGCCAACCCAAATCCAACGGCTATCGCAGCATCCACACCACGGTGTCGGGGCGCGACGGCAAGCGCGTCGAGGTGCAGATCCGCACCCGCCAGATGCATGACGTGGCCGAAACCGGCGTGGCCGCGCATTGGTCCTACCGCGACGGGGTGCGCACGCAGAACCCCTTTGCCGTCGATCCGGTCAAATGGGTGGCCTCGCTGACCGAGCAGTTCGACGGTGAGGATGACCACGAGGATTTCCTCGAGGCGGTCAAGCTCGAGATGTATGCCGACAAGGTGTTCTGCTTTACCCCCAAGGGCGAGGTGGTCAAACTGCCGCGCGGCGCGACGCCGATTGATTTCGCCTATGCGATCCACACCCGGCTGGGCAATTCCTGCGTCGGCGCCAAGGTGGACGGGATCCGCGTGCCGCTCTGGACCCGGATCAAGAACGGCCAGTCGGTCGAGGTGATCACCGCCGACGGGCAGACCCCGCAGGCGACATGGCTGGACATCGCCACCACCGGCAAGGCCAAGACCGCGATCCGGCGCGCGCTGCGCGATCTGGACCGGGGCCGCTTTATCAAGCTGGGGCGCGAACTGGCGCGCTCGGCGTTCGAACATGTCGGCAAGAAGGCCACCGACAAGGCGCTCGAGACCGCCGCGCGCACCTTGCGGCTGGACGGGGCGGACACGCTTCTGGCGCGGATGGGCAGTGCGGAACTGACCGCGCGCGAGGTGCTGAATGCGGTCTATCCCGATCTTGCCCCGGCCGACGGCCATGAGGTGTCGCGCGACCGCGCGGTTCTGGGGCTGGGCGCGGATCAGCATTCCGAGCGCGCCAAATGCTGTCAGCCGCTGCCCGGCGAGCGAATCGTCGGCATCACCTATCGCGGCCGCGGCGTGGTGGTTCACGCCATCGACTGCCCGGTTCTTGGCGCATTTGACGACCAGCCGGACCGCTGGCTGGACCTGCATTGGCACACCGGCACCCACCCGGCGGTCTATGATGTGACGCTCGAGATGACGATTGGCAACGACGCGGGCGTATTGGGCCGCATTTGCACCTTGATTGGCGAGATGAAGGCCAATATCTCGAACCTTACATTCATCGACCGTAAACCGGATTTCTACCGTTTGCTGCTTGAGTTGGAATTGCGCGACGCAGAGCAGCTGCACTCGGTCATATCGACACTGGACGCGGATAGCGACGTGGCCCAGGTCGAACGCAAACGTGACCCGTCGCGTGCAACGACAGCAGGGGCGCCCGACCGTGCAATGGACGCAGCGCCCGTAAACTAGGAGCCCTCAGGTGGTATTCAAACGCCGAGACAAGCGACCGATGGGAGAGGTCGCACGCGACTTCTTCTGGCCCAAGGGTGGCTGGGTGCGTGCGTTCCGCTATGTGAATCACCGTCTGCGCCGCCTGCCGGACCCGCCGCACCGGATCGCGCGCGGCGTCTTTGCGGGCATCTTCGTGACGTTTTCGCCATTTTTCGGCCTGCATTTCCTTGGCGCGGCGATCCTTGCCTGGATCATGCGCGGCAATATCATCGCCTCATTGTTGGCCACATTCGTGGGCAATCCGCTGACCTTTCCGCTGATTGCGGTCACGTCGTTTCAGACCGGGCATTTCCTGCTGGGGCTGGCACATCCGCGTCAGGAGGACGTGCGCACCAACCTGATGGTGAAATTCGTCAATGCCGGGCGCGATTTCAAAGACAATTTCATGGCGCTGTTCACCAAGGACGTGGCGCATTGGGACGAACTGGGCATCTTTTACGATCAGGTGTTCTTTCCCTATATGGTCGGCGGCATCATTCCGGGCCTCATCGCCGGGATGATCGGCTATTACGTCACCCTGCCGCTGATCATCGCCTATCAGAACCGCCGCAAGGGGCGGCTCAAGGCAAAACTGGCCGACCTGAGGGAAAAGGCGGCGGCCAAGGCCAAGACGGTCAAGAAATAGCGCGACGCGCGGGGCGACATCTGTTTCCATGTTGCGGCGTTCCGGCATAGGCTGGGCGCGACATCTGACTGTTGAAAGGGGACGTTCAAATGACAAGGCTGCGTCTGGGTGTGAATATCGATCATGTGGCGACGGTGCGCAATGCGCGGGGCGGGGCGATCCCGGACCCGGTGCGCGCCGCCCTCCTGGCCCAGAAGGCCGGGGCCGACGGCATCACCGCGCATCTGCGCGAGGACCGCAGGCATATCCGGGACGCCGATATCGACGCGCTGATGGGTGCGCTGGACATCCCGCTGAACTTCGAGATGGCGACAACCGATGAGATGCAGGCCATCGCCCTGCGTCACAAGCCCCACGCCGTCTGCGTCGTGCCCGAAAAGCGCGAGGAACGCACCACCGAAGGCGGGCTGGACGTGGCGCGCGAGGAAAACAGGCTGGCCCGTTTCATCGCGCCGCTGCGCGATGCGGGCTGCCGGGTGTCGATCTTCATCGCCGCCGATCCCGCCCAGATCGACGCCGCCGCGCGCATCGGCGCCGAGGTGATCGAACTGCACACCGGTGCCTATTGCGACGCCCATGCCGAGGGCGCGGCGGACAAGGCCGATCAGGAATTGCACGCCCTGCGCGAGATGTCGGCCTATGCCCACTCGCTCGGGCTTGAGGTGCATGCCGGGCACGGGCTGAGCTATGACACGGTTGGCCCCGTCGCCGGTTTTCCCGAATTGCGCGAACTCAATATCGGGCATTTCCTGATCGGCGAGGCGATTTTCCGCGGGCTGGGCCCGGCGATTGCCGAAATGCGCGCGCTGATGGACGCCGCGCGCGCCGATGTGGCCGTGTCGTCGTAATGAGCGCGCTGCGCTACGCATTGGTGTTTCTGGGCATCGCCCTCGGCGCGGCGTTGGCGATCCGGGGGTTGAACCTGACCTTCACATCGCAGGTCGGATCGTCGGCGCAGCTTTTGGTGCCGGCGATGATCGCCGCATTGATCGAGGGGCAGCGCCATGTGCGCGCCCGTCGGCGCAAGTTCACCCTGCGTGATATCTGGCTGTTCAGCGGATGGGCCACGGTGCTGGCGATGGCGTTGAATGTCGGGATCGGCTTTGGCGCGGGGGCGCTGGCCCCTGAATTCGCCAAGCTGACGATCGCGCCGCTTTTTTCGGCGCAGTTCAATATGCTGCTTGGCCTCTATGGGCTGGGGTATCTGCTGTGCAACCGCTTCTTTGCGGGGATCGGCGCCTATAACGAATTGCACGCCATGACACGGCGCGGTGAGATCGAATGAGCCGGCACGACACCCGGCCGATCCTCTGCCGCCCCGTGATCGGGTTTACGAAATGCTGCGCCATGATCGGCGCGCCAGCGCATGAAACTTCATCACAAGGCCGGAGGTCTGACACATGATCCGCATCGCATTCCTGGCAAGCCTGCTTGCCGCGCCCGTCGCCGCCCAGGAGGTGATCCCCTGCGACTGGATCGCGCGCGCCGACGCCATCGTCGAGCCGTGGGAGAAGCACAGCACCACATTTGCCAATGGCGCTGTGCGCCTGGCGCTGATGGATGTGGTCGAACCCGCCGCAGCGGCGTTCCACATCCTGATCCTGTCGCCCCCCCATGACGAGATCGGCAATCGCCAGTGCCGCACGCTGGGCAAAAGCGGAACAATCGGGTTTGGCGGCGTGGACTGGGACAGCCTGAGGGCGGGCTATGATCCGGCCATCGGTCTCACCTTCGAGATCCATGTCGAAGTCTATAACGGCGAATATTCCGAGCGCCAGATCCTGAACTTCACCCTCAATCAGGCGACCGGCGCGATCGGCGCGCGGCTGCGCTGAGGGGCCGCGCGGGCATGATTCTGGGCATCGGCACCGACCTTGCGAATATCGACCGCATCGCCGCCACGCTCGAGCGGTTCGGCGACCGGTTCCGCACCCGCGTCTTTACCGAGGTCGAGCAACGCAAGGCCGAGGCCCGCGCCGACACTCCCGGCACCTATGCCAAACGCTGGGCCGCGAAAGAGGCCTGTTCCAAGGCGCTTGGCACGGGCCTGCGCATGGGCATCGCCTGGAAGGACATGGCCGTCAGCAACCTTGCCAGCGGGCAGCCGGTCATGCAGGTCACCGGCTGGGCCGCCGCGCGCCTGGCCGAGATGACACCGCCCGGGCACGAGGCGATCATCCATGTCACCCTGACCGATGACCACCCCTGGGCGCAGGCCTTCGTGGTGATCGAGGCGCGCCCGATCCCCTGAACCGGCAGGGCGCGCGCCGATGCGCATCTTGACACGCCGCCCGCACCCGCCCATGAAGCGGGCAACACCCCGAGCGCGGAGAGTAGAATGAAAAGCGACGCCAAAGGCGGCAATTCGATTGTCGAGACGATCAAGACCATTGTCTATGCCCTGCTGATCGCGGGCATCTTCCGCACGCTGTTCTTTCAACCGTTCTGGATTCCGTCCGGGTCGATGAAGGACACGCTGCTGATCGGGGATTTCCTGTTCGTGAACAAGATGGCCTATGGCTATTCCTATGCGTCCTGCCCGTCGATCCGCATCGCCTCGCTCGGGATCAATCTGGACGCCAAGAAGATCTGCGGCTTTCTTGATGGCGACAACACCCGCCTGCTGGGTTCCGAACCCGAGCGCGGCGACATCATCGTGTTCCGCCACCCGGTCAACGGCACCGATTTCATCAAGCGTCTGGTGGGATTGCCCGGCGACAAGGTGCAGGTCAAGGACGGTGTCCTGAACATCAACGGCAGCCCGGTCAAACTCGAGCCCGCCGGCAGCTTTGATGAGGTCGCCGAACCCCAGGGCCCGATGGGCAGCCGCCCGCGCTGTGAAAACGGTGTCGTGGGCGAGGGCGGTCTGTGCAGCAAATCGCGCATGATCGAAACCCTGCCGGGCGGACACGCGCATTCGATCCTGAACATCGGGGATCAGCGCTCTGACAACACCGCCGTGTTCTCGGTTCCCGAGGGGCATTATTTCTTCATGGGTGACAACCGCGACAACTCGACCGACAGCCGCTTTCCGCAGACTGTCGGCGGTGTCGGCTTCGTGCCCTATGAAAACCTGATCGGGCGGGCGGGGCGTGTGGTGTTCTCATCTGCCGGGCGCTCGATGCTCTATTTCTGGACCTGGCGCAGCGACCGGTTCTTCAAGAGGCTTGAGTGAAACTTTCCGCGGATCTCAAGGCCTTTGCCGATCGGCTGGGGCATGACTTTGCGCAGCCCGCGCTGCTGGTTCAGGCGGTCACCCACGCCTCGATGTCCTCGCCCACGCGCAATGACAATCAGCGGCTGGAATTCCTGGGCGACCGGGTGCTGGGCCTCGTGATGTCCGAGGCCCTTCTGGCGTCCGACCCCAATGCCAGCGAAGGCCAGTTGGCGCCGCGTTTCAATGCATTGGTGCGCAAGGAAACCTGCGCCGATGTCGCGCGCGAGATTGACCTCGGCGCGGTGCTGAAACTGGGGCGTTCGGAAATGCTGTCGGGCGGGCGGCGCAAACAGGCGCTGCTTGGCGATGCCATGGAGGCGGTGATCGCCGCCGTCTATCACGATGCCGGCTTCGAGGCGGCGCGCGACATGGTGCTGCGCCTTTGGGGCGCGCGCATCGGTCAGGTCAAGGATGACGCACGCGACCCCAAGACCGCCCTTCAGGAATGGGCGCAGGCGCGCGCCCTGCCGCCGCCCGAATATGAACAGACCGCACGCAGCGGCCCCGACCATGCCCCGGTCTTCACCATCACCGCCCGATTGCAGAACGGCGAAAACGCCACCGCCTCGGCGGGATCGAAACGCCAGGCCGAACAGGCCGCCGCCCAGGCCCTTCTCGACAGGATCACACAGACATGAGCAAACGCGCCGGATTCATCGCCCTGATCGGAGAGCCGAACGCCGGCAAATCCACCCTGCTGAACCGCATGGTCGGCGCCAAGGTCAGCATCGTCACCCACAAGGTCCAGACCACCCGCGCCCGGATCCGCGGCGTTGCCATCGAGGGCGACAGCCAGCTGGTCTTTGTCGACACGCCCGGCCTGTTCAAACCGCGCCGCCGGCTGGATCGCGCGATGGTCGCGGCGGCCTGGGGCGGGGCGGCGGATGCCGATGTCGTGGTCCTGCTGATCGAGGCGCATCGTGGCCTGACAGAAGGTGTTGCAGCCATCCTCGAAGGGCTGGGCGACATCACGAGCGGGCGCAAGGTGGCGCTGGCCATCAACAAGATCGACCGCGTGAAATCCGAGGTGCTGCTGGCGCTGACCCAGGACATGAACGCGCGGTTCGACTTTGCCGAAACCTTCATGATCTCGGCCGAAAAGGGTCACGGCGTCGCGGCGCTGCGCAGCTGGCTGGCGGATGAGGTGCCCGAAGGCCCCTGGCTCTATCCCGAGGACCAGATCGCCGATCTGCCACTACGCATGATCGCCGCCGAAATCACCCGCGAGAAACTGACCCTGCGTCTGCATCAGGAACTGCCCTATCAGCTGACGGTGGAAACCGAAAACTGGGAGGATCGCAAGGACGGCTCGGTGCGCATCGACCAGTTGATCTATGTGATGCGCGATGGTCACAAGGGCATCGTGCTGGGCCACAAGGGCGAAACGATCAAATCCGTCTCCAAGGCCGCGCGCGCCGAGCTGGAGGAATTCCTCGACCGCCGCGTGCATCTGTTCCTTCAGATCAAGGTGCGCCCCAACTGGCTGGAAGACGCCGAGCGCTACAGGGAAATGGGGCTTGATTTCAAGGACGGGAACTGAGCCCGCCGTGCCCCTTCATTTTTCCTTAAATACTCAAATCCCCGGCCTGCCATGACGCGGCTTGCATCCGAATTCTGGGTGCAGGCCTATCTGACCCGGCTGCGCCTGCGCGACATCCCCGCCTTTGTCGTCGCACATGGCGACAACACGGCCGGGGCGGTTCTGGTCAAGGTCAACACCCTCGACGGGCGCGCCACGCTCTGGCAGCGCAGCTATGACCTGATGAGCGGTGAGCGCCATTGGAGCGAACTGGCGGGCGGTGCCGAGGGCGATGTCGATGCCGCCATCGCCCGGCAGCGCGGCTTTGACCCCGACCTCTGGGTGATCGAGGTCGAGGACCGCGCCGGGCGGCACCTGCTGGACACGCCCGGCCTCAGCGACTGAGCCGGGCGGCTTATCCGCGACGCTCTATTGAACGACGATCACCTTGCGCGCCAGCACCGCCTGATTGCTCAGGTCGAGGAAGCGCAGCTCATAGCTGCCCGCCTCTGACGGCAGGGTGATCTGCACCGGCGGATCCCCCTCGATCCGGATCGCGGTGATCCAGGTAAAGATCGCCTGATCCGCGCGCGCCAGCGTGATACGCTGATCGGCACTGTCGCTCTCCACGCTCCAGCCGACGTCGATCACAGCGCCGGGCGCGCCACTGTCGGGGGCCTCGATGCTTGCGCCAAAGTTCAACGCGGCATCCTTGGCCAGCACCTCGAACATATGGCGCGCCAGGCTGCGCCGTCCCTCGTTCAGCACATAGCGCAACTCATACATGCCCGGCTGTTCCGGGGCGGCCATCTCGGCGCTGGCATCCTCGCGGACGCGCACATAGCTCTCGTGTTTGTCGTCCGGGCTGCCGACCGCGGCCAGGGCGATGTAGTCATTGGAATTCACCGTGCCGGTCCACTGCACGCGCAGCTTGTCGCCCGCGCGAATCTGCGCAGGCCCGCTGACGGTGACTTCGGGTTCGGTGACCTCGATGGTCTGGCGCGCCATGGTGCGCCGGCCTGCGTCCAGCGCATAGCGCAACTCATACATGCCGACCTCGGTGGGGGCCTGCAACTTGCCTTCCGAAGCGTCGTTTACGCGAACATAGTTGGCATATTTGCCCTCTTCACTGCCCATCGGGACGATGGTGATGTAATCGTGCCCGTCGACGGTGCCGGTCCAGTTGACCTTGAACTTCTCACCGGCCAGCACGCTCTGCGGGCCGCTGACGGTGACTTCGGGTTCGGCAACCTCGATGGTCTGGCGCGCCATGGTGCGCCGACCTTCGTCCAGGACATAGCGCAACTCATACATGCCGATCTCGGCGGGGGCCTGCAACATGCCCTCCGAAGCGTCGCTGACGCGGACATAGTTGGCATATGTGCCCTCATCGTTGCCCATCGGGACGATGGTGACGAAATCGCGCCCATTGACGGCACCGGTCCAGTTGACCTTGAACTTCTCACCGGCCAGCACGCTCTGCGGGCCGCTGACGGTGACCTCGGGTTCGGTGATCTCGATGGCGCGGCGGCCCAGCGTCTGACCGGCTTCGTCCAGCATATAGCGCAGTTCATACATTCCGGTCTCGGCCGGGGCCTGCAACTTGCCTTCCGAGGCGTCGCCCACGCGGATATAATTGGCATATTTGCCCTCATCGCTGCCCATCGGGACGATGGTGACGTAATCGCGCGCGGCGATGACCTGATCCCAGGCCACGTCAAAGACCGATCCGGCCAGCGCCTGATCCGGGGCGGTGAGGGTGATTTCGGGGAGTTCAGGCTCGGGGGCCGGTTCCGGCTCGGGTTCGGCCACGGGTTCGGCTGCAGGGGCCTGGGCCACGGCATCGCCGACCCTGCTCAGCGCCTGGCTCAGTTCGGCGGCGTTGTCGGCGGCGATATACTGACCGCCGGTTTCCTCGGCGATGCAGGACAATGACGCGGAATCGGCGTCATTGCCCAGGCCGAACCCCACCACATGCGCGGTAAAGCTGACCCCGCCCTTCTCAAGCGCCTTCGCGAGGGCGCACGGATCGCGCCCGCAGCTTTCCAGCCCGTCCGAGATCAGCACCACGGTCGCGGGCCGGTCGGTATAGGCCAGCTGCTGCGCGGCCATTTCCACCGCGTCGGTCAGGGGCGTCTTGCCCGTCGGGGTAATGGCGTTGATATGTTTCAGGATTTCGGCGGCGGTGCCTTCTGCCGGGGCGATCAGCGTCTCGATATCGGTGCAGTCCCCACGGCGGCGATGCCCATAGGCCATCAGCCCGACCCGGCGCTGCGTGGTCCATTCGCCCAGCAACTGATCCATCACGCCGCGCGCGATCTCGATCTTGGCGGTGCCGTCGATCTGCCCCCACATCGAGTTCGAGCCGTCAAAGACCACCATCACGTCATCCGCCGCCTGCGCGGCCTGTGGAACGCCGATGGCGCATGTCGCGCCAAGCGCGAGTGAGGCAAGAAAGCTGCGGAACCTGATCATGTGAATCCCCTCGGGTGTTTCTGGTGAATGTCTCTGGCGTGAAGAATTGCGTTTGGCCTCAAATGTATCGCCGGAAACAGCCATTGAAAGTGAAGCATATTTCAATTGCAATATCCAGTGTGGTAAACGCCCCTTGCCGGGGCGCGCAGCCGCGGTGGGTTTGACCATGAAAGGATCGCAATGCAGTGGCGTGATCAGGGGATATTGCTGTCCTGTCGCCCGCATGGCGAAAACTCGGCGATCATCGAGGTGTTCACGCCCGATCATGGCCGCCATGCCGGTGTCGTGCGCGGGGCCGCGTCGCGGCGCATGGCGCCGGTGCTGCAACCCGGCGCGCAGCTGGATCTGACATGGCGCGCGCGGCTGGAGGATCATATCGGCGCATTTCAGGTCGAACCGGCGCGCAGCCGCGCCGCCGCCGCGATGGGCAACCG
>CAKSUL010000060.1 GCA_934501475.1 uncultured Roseovarius sp.
CGCCTATCACCTGCCCGATATGCGCATCACCTCGCACCGGTTGCGCACCAACCGCCAGAGCGCCACCGCCTTTCGCGGCTTTGGCGGCCCGCAGGGCGTGATCGGCATCGAGCGGGTGATGGACCATATCGCCCATGACCTGGGTCTTGACCCGGTCGCCGTGCGGCGGCTGAACTACTACGGCGAGATGGCGCAGGGGGGGCTGTCTGCCCCCCCACGGCGGATTTTGAAGGAAAATCCGCCATCCCCCCCCGAGGATATTTCCGGCAAGAAGAAGCCACAGGTGACGCTTTATGGGCAGCGCGTGGAGGATTTCATCCTGCACGGGATGAGCGAGGCGCTGCTGGAGTCATGCGATTATGCGGCGCGCCGGGCAGCGGTGGCGCAATGGAACAGCCAGTCGCCGGTGTTGAAGAAGGGGATCGCGTTCAGCCCGGTGAAATTCGGGATTTCGTTCACGCTGACCCATCTCAATCAGGCGGGCGCGCTGGTGCATGTCTATGCCGATGGCTCGATCCAGTTGAACCATGGCGGCACCGAGATGGGCCAGGGCCTGTTTCAGAAGGTGGCGCAGGTCGCGGCAAGCTGTTTCGGGGTAGAGATGGAGGCGATCCGCATCACCGCCACGGATACCGGCAAGGTGCCCAACACCTCGGCCACGGCGGCGTCGTCGGGCAGCGATCTGAACGGGATGGCGGTCAAGGCGGCCTGCGATACCATACGCAAGCGGCTGGAGGGTTTTCTTGCAATTTTCTTCGGGGTTGGCGAGGAGGAGGTGATCTTTGAGGCGGGGCAGGTTCATGTCGCGGATCGGGTGCTGGGGTTTGCCGAGGTGGCGCAGATGGCCCATGAGAACCGGATCAGCCTGTCGGCCACCGGGTTCTATCGCACGCCGCAGTTGAACTGGGACCGGATCAGCGGGCGGGGGCGGCCGTTTTTCTATTTCGCCTATGGCGCGGCGGTGACCGAGGTGGTGCTCGACACGCTGACCGGCGAGAACCGCATCCTGCGCGTCGATATCCTGCATGATGTCGGGCGCAGCCTGAACCCGGCGCTGGATATCGGGCAGATCGAGGGCGGCTATGTGCAGGGCGCGGGCTGGCTGACCTGTGAGGAGCTGGTGTGGGACGAGGCCGGGCGGCTGCGCACCCATGCGCCCTCGACCTACAAGATCCCGGCCTGTGGCGACCGCCCGGATGTGTTCAACGTGACGCTGTGGGACGGCGAAAACCGGCAGGACACGATCTATCGCTCAAAGGCGGTGGGTGAGCCGCCCCTGATGCTGGGAATTTCGGCGTTTCTGGCGCTGAGCGATGCGGTGGCGGCCTGTGGCCCAGGCTATCCCGCGCTGGATGCGCCCGCCACGCCCGAGCGGCTGCTGAGCGCGATCCGGGCGGCGCGCGCATGAGCGCGATCTTTGTCGAGATCACCGCCACGCGCGGATCCACCCCGCGCGATACCGGCACCGCGATGAAGGTCACGGCGCGCGCAACCCATGGCACGATCGGCGGCGGCGCGCTGGAGCTTGCGGCGATCACGCGCGCCCGCGCCATCCTGGCCACGGGCGCGCCGGAGGAGACGCGCAGCTACCCGCTGGGCCCCGGCCTGGGGCAATGCTGCGGCGGGGCGGTGACGCTGCGCTTTACCCGCGACAGGTGCCCGATCGACATCGAGCGCTTTCATGTCCACGCCTTGCAATCACACCGCCCGCATCCCGGCTTTCTCTGGCTCTGGGGCGCGGGGCATGTGGGGCGCGCCGTGGTGCGGGCCTGCCCGCCGCAAGCGTTCAGGATCACCTGGGTGGACAGCAGCGCCGAGCGATTTCCGGCGCAGGTGGGCGCGCATGTCGAGACCATTCCCGCCGCGGACATGGCGCGCCTTGCCGCGCGCGCGCCAAGATACGCGCATCATCTGATCTTTACCTACAGCCACGAGATCGACCTCGCGCTCTGCGCCGCACTTCTGGAGCGCGGATTTGCCTCCTGCGGGCTGATCGGATCGGCGACGAAATGGGCGCGTTTCACGCGGCGTCTGGTCGCGGCAGGGCTTGACCCCGGGCGGATCACCTGCCCCATTGGCGACAAGAACTTGGGCAAACACCCCGAGGCCATTGCACAAGGCACCGTCGCGGCGCTGCTGCACAAGAGGATACCCGCATGAGCACGCCATTGCTGAGCATCCGAGGCCTGACCAAGGCCTATCCCGGTGTTGTCGCCAATGACGATGTGTCCTTTGATATCCGCCCCGGCGAGGTTCACGCCCTGCTGGGCGAGAACGGTGCGGGAAAATCGACGCTGGTCAAGATGATCTATGGGTTGGTGAAACCCGACAGCGGCACCATGATGCTGCATGGCGCGCCCTATGCCCCGTCCGAGCCGCGCGCGGCGCGCGCCGCCGGCGTGGCGATGGTGTTTCAGCATTTTTCGCTGTTCAATGCGTTGAACGTGGCTGAAAACGTCGCGCTTGGCATGGAGAACCCGCCGGCGCAGCGCCACCTTGCCGCGCGGATCAGGGATGTTTCCGCGACCTACGGGCTTCCGCTGGATCCGGGCCGGATCGTGGGCGATCTGTCGGCGGGCGAGCGTCAGCGGGTCGAGATCATCCGCTGTCTGTTGCAGGGCCCGCGCCTGTTGATCATGGACGAACCGACCAGCGTGCTGACCCCGCAGGAAGTGGATATCCTGTTTCGCACCCTGCGCAAGCTGACCGCCGAGGGGGTGGCGATCCTTTATATCAGTCACAAGCTGGAGGAGATCCGCACCCTGTGCGATCACGCGACGATCCTGCGGCTGGGGCGCAATGTCGGCACCTGTGTTCCCTCTGAGACCACGGCGCGGGAAATGGCGGAACTGATGGTCGGCAGCGCCTTTGCCGCGCCCAGCAGTGCGGCGCATGAACTGGGCGATGTGGCGCTGGAATTATGCGATCTGTCGGTGCCCTCGCCCTCGGCCTTCGGCACCTCGCTGAAGGGGGTCAGCCTGTCGGTGCGGCGCGGCGAGATTCTGGGCATCGGCGGCGTTGCAGGCAACGGCCAGGATGAGTTGCTGAGCGCGCTTTCGGGCGAGGTGCGCAGCGCGCCTGAGGCGCTGCGCTTCATGGGGCGCGCGATTGGCGCGACGGGGCCGGTTGCGCGGCGCGAAATGGGTCTGCTGAGCGCGCCCGAGGAACGGCTGGGCCATGCCGCCGCCCCGGATATGAGCCTGACCGAAAATGCCCTGCTGACCGGGGCGCAGCGCGAGGACCTGATGCGGCGCGGCTTTCTGAAATGGGCGGACGCACGCGATTTTGCGCAGCGTATCATCAGCGCCTTTGATGTGCGCACGCCGGGGCCCGATGTGGCGGCGCGCGCCCTGTCGGGGGGGAATTTGCAGAAATTCGTCATCGGGCGCGAAGTGTTGCAGCGCCCCGAGGTCCTGGTGGTCAATCAGCCCACATGGGGCGTCGATGCCGCCGCCGCCGCCGCGATCCGCCAGGCGCTGCTGGACCTGGCGGCGCGGGGCAGCGCGGTGATCTGCATCAGTCAGGACCTGGATGAGTTGATGGAAATCTCCGACCGGTTCGCGGCGTTGAACGAGGGGCGGCTCTCGGATATCCGCGACACCAAGGCGGTGAGCGTCGAGGAGATCGGCTTGATGATGGGGGGCGCGCATGATCTGGAGGAGGCCCATGTCTAGGCCGTTGCTATTTGAGTATTTTCGCAAAGAAGAAGGCCGGGGGGCTGACGGATGCTGAGGCTGGAAAAGCGGCCACAGCCTTCGGTGATCTGGACATGGCTCACGCCGCTGGTGGCGGTCTGTGTGACGATGCTGGCGGGGGGGGCGTTGTTTGCCGGGCTGGGCAAGGACCCGGTGGTGGCGATCACGACGATCTTCTGGGAGCCGCTGTTTGGCGAGTTCGCCGATCAGGACCGGCTGCAATTGCTGATCAAGGGCGCGCCGCTGATCCTGATCGCGATCGGGCTGAGCCTGGGATTTCGCGCCGGGATCTGGAATATCGGGGCCGAGGGGCAGTATATCATCGGCGCGCTGTGCGGTGCGGGGGTGGCGCTGGCGTTCTACCCGATGGAAAGCGCGGTGATCTTTCCGTTGATGGTGGTGGCGGGGGCATTCGGCGGCTGGGTCTGGGCGATGATACCGGGGCTGTTGAAGGTGCGTTTTGGCACCAACGAGATCCTGGTGTCGCTGATGCTGGTCTATGTGGCAGAGCAGCTGTTGGTCGGTATGTCATTGGGGTTGATGAAGAATCCCGAAGGGTTCGGGTTTCCGGGCAGCCGCAATCTTCAGCATTATGCATCGGCGCATAATGGCGAGGTGATCGCCGGGACCGGGATGCATCTGGGCGTGGTGGCGGCGTTCATCGCGGTGATTTTCGCCTATATCCTGCTGAACCGGCATATCCTGGGCTTTCACATCCGCCTCAGCGGGCAGGCGCCGCGCGCGGCGCGATTTGCCGGGGTCAATCCGGCGCGGCTGATCCTGTTCTGTCTGGGCACCTCCGGCGCGTTGGCCGGGCTGGCGGGCATGTTCGAGGTGACCGGGCCCGCCGGGCAGGTCAGCATTGATTTCAATGTCGGCTATGGGTTCACCGCCATCATCGTGGCGTTTCTGGGCCGGCTGCATCCGGTCGGCATCCTGTTGGCGGGGTTACTGATGGCGCTGACCTATATCGGCGGCGAGATCGCGCAGGGCAATCTGGGCCTGCCCGCCGCCGCGATCCAGCTGTTCCAGGGGATGCTGCTGTTTTTCCTGCTGGCGGTGGATGTGCTGACCAATTTCCGGATCCGATGGGCCAGGACCGGGGTGGCGTGATGGATCTGAGTTCAATCAATCCGCTGTTGTTCCTGGCCTCGCTGATGGTGGCGGCCACGCCGATCCTGATCGCGGCCCTGGGGGAATTGGTGGTCGAGCGGGCGGGCGTGCTGAACCTCGGGGTCGAGGGGATGATGATCACCGGCGCGATCTTTGGCTTTGCGGTATCGGTCGAAACCGGATCCCCCGCGGTGGGGTTCGTCGCGGCGGCGATTGGCGGTGCGGCGCTGTCGGGGCTGTTTGCGCTGCTCACGCAGGTGGCGCTGGCCAATCAGGTGGCCTCGGGGCTGGCGCTGACGCTGTTCGGGCTGGGGCTGAGCGCGCTGCTCGGGCAGAGCTATGTCGGGGTGAAACCGCCCCCTACCCCCAGGCTGGACATTGCGGGGCTGAGCGATCTGCCCTTTGTCGGCCCGGTGCTGTTGTCGCATGATCTGATGGTCTATTTCGGCCTCGCGCTCACGCTCGCGGTCTGGGCCATGCTGAAATACAGCCGCGCGGGGCTGATCCTGCGCGCGGTGGGCGAAAACCACGATGCGGCCCATGCCCTTGGCTACAAGGTGGTGCGGGTGCGGATCATGGCGATCCTGTTCGGCGGGGCCTGCGCCGGGCTGGGCGGGGCCTATATCAGCCTGATCCGCGTGCCTCAATGGACCGAAGGCATGACTGCCGGTGCGGGCTGGATCGCGCTGGCGCTGGTGGTGTTTGCCAGCTGGAAGGCCGGGCGCGTCCTGCTGGGGGCCTATCTGTTCGGCGGGGTGACGGTGTTGCAGCTCAACCTTCAGGCCGCGGGGATCGCAATTGGTGTGGAATATCTTTCCATGTCGCCGTATCTGATTACAATACTCGTGCTGGTGATCATGTCAGCCGACAAGAGCCGGGCACCGGCATCACTGGGACGGATCTTTCATGCCTCGCACTGAGTGCGGTGCAGAGCAAATCGCAAAAACCACCAAGGGGGAGTAATTCCATGAAATTGAGCGCAATTCTGACCAGTGCCGCGTTGGCGCTCGGGCTGGCCACGACCGCGATGGCCGAGGACAAGCTGAAGGTCGGCTTTGTCTATGTCGGCCCCGTCGGCGACGGCGGCTGGACCTATGAGCACAATCAGGCCCGTCTGGCTGTCGAGGAACATTTCGGTGACAAGGTCGAAACCGTCTATGTCGAGAGCGTCGCCGAAGGCCCCGACAGCGAGCGGGTGATGACGCAGATGGCGCGTCAGGGTGCGGGCATGATCTTTACCACCTCGTTCGGCTACATGAATCCCACGATGAACGTCGCGGCCAAGTTCCCGAACGTGAAGTTCGAGCACGCCACCGGCTATCGCACGGCCGAGAATGTCTCGGTCTATTCCGCCCGCTTCTATGAGGGGCGCGCGGTGCAGGGCACCATCGCCGGGCGCATGACTAAATCCAACATCATCGGCTATATCGGCTCGGTTCCCATCCCCGAGGTGATCCGCGGCATCAACTCCGCCTATATCCACGCCAAGAAGGTCAACCCGGACGTGGAATTCAAGATCGTCTGGGTGTTTGACTGGTTCGACCCCGCCAAGGAGGCCGACGCGGCCAAGGTCCTGATCGAACAGGGCGCGGACGTGATCCTGCAGCACACCGATTCAACCGCCCCCCTGGCCGCCGCCGAGGCAGCGGGCAACGTGATCGGTTTCGGTCAGGCGTCGGACATGGCCGAATACAAGGACGGCCCGCGCGTCAGTTCCATCATCGACAACTGGGCCCCCTATTACATCGAGCGCGTGCAGGCGGTGCTGGATGGCACATGGGCCACCTCGGATACATGGGGCGGGATCGGTTCGGGCATGGTGGGTATCGGTGAATTCACCGATCGCATTCCCGAGGATGTGCAGGCCGAGGCCAAGGCGCTGATCGCCGAGATCGCATCGGGCGCTTACCATCCCTTTACCGGACCGATCAACAAGCAGGACGGCACAGCCTGGCTGGCCGAAGGCGAAACCGCCGATGATGGCACCCTTCTGGGCATGGATTTCTATGTCGAGGGCCTGACTGCGGAAATTCCGAAATAAGCGGCTGGATATTGCAAGAAAAGGCCCTGCATCTGCGGGGCCTTTTTTCGTCGCGCGTCCATGGTATCGTGTCGGCGAACCGCCCTGGATCAAAGGAAAGCCGGATGCCCAAACGCATGAACCTGCCGGATGCGGCGTCGGTCGCGGCCTCGCTGGGGGATGGGCGGTTGCATGCGCCCTCGGCGGCGCGCAACCTGGGCGCGATCACCGATGTGCTGCGCGCCCATGGCCCCAAGAGCGGCAGCGCGCTGGAAATCGCCAGCGGCACCGGACAGCATATCGTCGGCTTTGCCGGTGCCCTGCCCGGCGTGATCTGGCATCCCAGCGACGTTGACGCCGCGCGCCGCGCCAGTGTCGATGCCTGGGCGCGCGAGGCGGGATTGCGCAATCTGCGCCCGGCGCGGGATCTGGATGCCACGACCAGCGGTTGGGGCGCGGGCGCGGGACCACAGGATCTGATCTATCTGGGCAACCTGCTGCACCTGATCAGCACCCCCGAGGCGCGGACCCTGATCAACGAGGTGGTGGCGGCGCTGGCGCCTGAGGGCTGTTTCATCCTTTACGGCCCGTTTCTGCGCAATGGCGCAACCACATCCGAGGGCGATGCCGCATTTGACGCCAGCATCCGCGCCGCCGATCCCGAACTGGGCTACAAGAACGACCGCGACCTGAGCGCATGGCTGGTGCAGGCCGGTCTGGCGCGCATCCAAAGGGTGGACATGCCCGCCAACAACCTGTGTTTCATTGCGCGCCGCTGACGCCGCCGCAGCCCTTGCGCCCAATCAACAACATCACCCCGGATGTCACTTGTTTCCGGGCTTTGCGCGGCGCCGGCTTCGGCGTTTCACGATCTGTGCCTGCGCCATGTCCGGGCAGACCCTGCGCATCCTCGACATCCCCGATATCCCCGGCTGACAGGCGCAATACCGCGCCCGCCAAAAAACATCGCCGGACCACAAGGGCCCGGCGATACAATGTGTGTTGCCCCGCGCCCCGGCATTCGCCAGAGCGCGGAATGGCTGCGATCAGAAGATGAAGTCGCTGTCGTCCAGATCGGCAATATTGACGCCGTGCAGGGTGATGTACAATCCGGCGGTATCCTCGATCCGGACATCCGCCCCGACCTGACGCATGTGCAGGCCGCTCGGATCGGACAGGTCGGCAAAATCGACGATCTCGCTCACACCGGACAGGTCGATCTTCTCGGCGCTGTTGGTCGCTTCAAAATCAAGGATGCGGTTGATGCCATCACCGTCGCGGAAGACAAACGTGTCATTGCCCAGACCGCCCTTCAGAAGGTCATTCCCGGCGCCGCCAGTCAGCACGTTGTCGCCCGCATCACCGTAGATCAGATCGTCGAACGCTGTCCCGGTGATGTTCTCGACCGTGCTGATGTCGGCAATCGCCCGCCATGTCCCACCGGCTGAATAGGCGCTGCTCGTATCCTTGGTCCAGATCTCGGATGTGTAATAGTCCATGTGAACCCAGACCGCTGACCCGAAGCCCGAGAAGTCGGCGGTATCGACACCGTCGCCACCATCCATCACGTCCAGGTCGCCGGCAACACTCTGCGACAGTTTCAGCGTATCATCGCCGGCACCGCCTTTAAGGGTATCGCTGCCAAGGCCACCGTTCAGCACGTTGTCACCTGCATCGCCGACCAACCAGTCATCAAAGGCTGTGCCCGTCACGTTCTCAATCGAGTTGATATCCGCGATCGCCCGCCATGCTCCAACGCTAGGGGCGCCTTTGCCGGTATCCTTGGTCCAGACCTCGGAGGTGTAATAATCCATCTGAACCCAGACTGCCGACGCAAACTCCGAGAAGTCGGCAGTATCGACACCGTCGCCACCATCCATCACGTCGAGGTCTCCGGCAACACTCTGCGACAGTTTCAACGTATCATCGCCGGCCCCGCCTCTCATTGTATCGCTGCCAAGCCCACCGATCAGGACGTCATTGCCAGCGCCACCGGTCAGGCGGTCATTGCCGGCACCACCGTTCAGCACGTTGTCGCCCGCATCACCGATGATCCAGTCATTGAACGCCGTCCCGGTGATATTCTCGACCGCGTTGATATCGGCAAGCGCACGCCAGGTGCCCCCAGGGGTGTAGGCGCTTGCGGTGTCCTTGGTCCAGACTTCGGACGTGTAATAGTCCATCACGACCCAGACCGCCGAGGCAAATCCCGTAAAGTCAACGGTATCCGAGCCCTCGCCGCCGTCCAACACATCCACACCCGTCTCGGCAGTGGCAAAGACGAACGTGTCATCACCCGCCAGACCGAACAGCAGATCTTCGCCAGCGGTCGCGATCAGGGTATCGTTCCCCGGCGTTCCCGTGACCATGTTTGCACTACCTGTCACTGTCACCACGATGTCGCGGGTCACAAGACCGCCAGCACCATCGTCCAGCGTCACGGTAAAGGTCTCGGTCAGGGTCTGGGATGCGTCAAGGAACGCCACCGCCGAATTGTCGACAGTGTAGGTCCATGTCAGCACACCACCGACACCGCCCGACGTTGGGCTCGTGATCGCGGCGGCCAATGTACCCAATTGCGATGTGTGACTGGTCGATTTGAACTCGGCCGAGGCGATATGGCTATCGGTCAGATCGACGTCATCGAACACGATCGTGCCACTGTCGCTGAGCGTCGTTTCGCCCATCGTCTCGGTCACTGCCCCGGCGAGGGTTTCGCTGACAATCACCGGCGCGTCATTGGTGCCGGTGATCGTGATGGCGACCGTCTCGCTGGTCGTCGCGCCCAGATCGTCGGTGACCACCACCGCAAAGCTGACCACGACGCTGTCGCCATCGCCCAGGGCCTGGCTGTCGGCGGCGGCAAGGGTGTAATCCCACGCCCCCGTCGCCGCGTCGGTGATCGAGAACGCAGTGCGGAACGCCGCCTCCTGCGTCGGGGTCAGGGTCAGACCCGTCGCCACCACGCTTGCCGCGCCCACGTCAACGCTCGCCTCGGGCGTGTCGCCCGCGTCGATATCCGAGAACACCACCTGCCCGGTCGCATTCAGATCCGCGTCCGTCTCAACCAGCGTCGCCGCCAGGTCCGAGCCGCCCGCATCGATCACCGGCGCGTCATTGGTGCCGGTGATCGTGATGGCAACCGTCTCGCTGGTCGTCGCGCCCAGATCGTCGGTGACCACCACCGCGAAGCTGACCACGACACTGTCGCCCGCGCCCAGGGCCTGGCTGTCGGCGGCGGCAAGGGTGTAATCCCACGCCCCCGTCGCCGCGTCGGTGATCGAGAACGCGTTGCGGAACGCCGCCTCCTGCGTCGGGGTCAGGGTCAGACCCGTCGCCACCACGCTTGCCGCGCCCACGTCAACGCTC
>CAKSUL010000061.1 GCA_934501475.1 uncultured Roseovarius sp.
GTTGCATCCTTTTTCTCGGGCGTCGCCTTGCCGCGCTTTATCCCGGCGTCCATGTAATCGGCGGTAAGGGCCTTGCCGCGCTCGGCGGCCTCCTGTTTCTGGTCGATCAGCACCACCTCGATCCCGGCCATTGCCGACACCAGCGTGATCCCCGCGCCCATCATGCCGGCACCCATGACGCCGATCTTGCTGACCTTCTGATCCGGCACATCGGGGCGGTTCGCGCCTTTTTCCAGTGCCTCCTTGTTGATGAAGAGGCTGCGGATCATCGCGCTGGAACTGGGGTCCATCAGCACGTTGGTGAACCAGCGCGCCTCGATCCTGAGCGCGGTATCAAAGGGCACCAGCGCCCCCTCATAGACCGCCGAGAGCAGCGCCCTGGCCGCCGGGAACGCGCCCTGCGTCTTGCCGTTGACCATCGCCGAGGCCCCGACAAAGGTCATGAAACCCGCCGGATGATAGGGCGCGCCGCCGGGCATCTTGTAGCCCTTTTCGTCCCAGGGCTTGATGATTGACGGCTCGGACAGCACCCATTCGCGGGCCTTGTCCAGCAATTCATCGGCTGGCACGACCTCATCCACCACACCGGCCGATTTCGCCTTTTGCGGATCGTTCAGCTTGCCTTCCAGCAACAGCGGCGAAGCCCCCATCGCGCCCAGCTTGCGCACCAGCCGCGTGGTGCCGCCCGCGCCGGGAAAGATGCCGATCATGATTTCGGGCAGGCCGATCTTGGCCGATCGGTTGTCGGCGGCAAAGATGCGATGGCACGCCAGCGGAATTTCCAGCCCGATGCCAAGCGCGGTGCCGGGCAGGGCGGCGGCGATAGGTTTGCCGCCCTTGTTCTTGTCGTCCATGCCCGCGCGCTCGATCTTGCGCAGGATGGCGTGCATGCCCATGACCCCTTCAAAGAGGCCGCGCGCGGGGTCATCGCCCGCCTCGTCCTTCATCCTGGCCAGCACGTTCAGGTCCATGCCGCCGGCAAAGGATCCGTCCTTGCCCGAGGTCAGCACGATCCCCTTGACGGACTCATCCGCCAGCGCATCGTCGATCAGCGCCTCAAGGTCCAGAAACCCCTGCTGGCTCATCACGTTCATCGACTTGCCGACCGTGTCCCAGGTGATGATCGCAACGCCGTCGGCGTCTTTTTTCATTGTGAAATCAGTCATGTCCTTATCTCCCTCAGGCGCTCAGACGCGCTCGATGATCGTGGCGGCACCCATGCCGGAGGCGATGCACAGCGTGGCGAGGCCGATTTGCATGTCGCGGCGCTCCAACTCGTCCAGCAGCGTGCCGATGATGATCGCGCCGGTCGCGCCCAGCGGATGACCCATGGCGATGGCGCCGCCATTGACGTTGACGATGGCGGGATCCACGTCAAAGGCCTGCTGAAAGCGCAGCACGACCGCGGCAAAGGCCTCATTGACCTCGAAGAGGTCGATATCGCCGATCTGCATCCCCGCATCGGCGAGGATCTTTTGGGTGGCGGGCACCGGGCCGGTCAGCATGATGGTCGGGTCGGTCCCGATCTTGCAGGTCTGGCGGATGCGCGCGCGCGGCTTCAACCCGTGGGCCTTGCCGAATTCGGCATTGCCGATCAGCACACCCGCCGCGCCATCGACGATGCCGCTGGAATTGCCGGCATGATGGATGTGGTTGATTCGCTCGAGATGGGGGTATTTCAGCTTGGCCACCGCATCAAAGCCCGGCATCACCTCGCCCATGGCCTGAAAACTGGCGTTGAGCGCGCCCAGCGTCTGCATGTCGGTGCCGGGGCGCATGTATTCGTCGCGCTCCAGTATGGTCAGGCCGTTCTGGTCCTTGACGGTGAGGATGGATTTGTCAAAGCGCCCGTCATCCCAGGCGGCCTTGGCGCGCTTCTGGCTCTCGACGGCCAGCGCATCGGCCTGCTCGCGGGTAAAGCCGAATTCGGTGGCGATGATGTCGGCGCTGATGCCCTGGGGGACGAAATAGTGCTTCATCGCCACGCTGGGATCGACGGCGATGGCGGCACCGTCACTGCCCATGGCGACGCGGCCCATCATCTCGACCCCGCCGGCGATATAGGCCTGACCGGCCCCGCCGCGCACCTGATTGGCGGCCAGGTTGACCGCCTCCATCCCGCTCGCGCAGAAGCGGTTGATCGCGAGGCCGGGAATGGATTCATCCAGATCCGAGGCCAGAACGGCCGTGCGCGCCAGGCATCCGCCCTGTTCCATGACCTGGGTGACATTGCCCCAGATCACATCCTCGACGGCATGCCCCTCCAGATCGTTGCGCTGCTTCAGCGCGTTCAGAACCTGCGCGCTGAGGTTGAGGGCGGTCACCTCATGCAGCGCGCCGTCCTTGCGGCCCTTGCCGCGCGGGGTGCGGATCGCGTCATAGATATAGGCGTCAGTCATGTCGTTTCTCCTTTATTGGCCACGATCAGCCGGGCTGCCGGGCATCAGATCATAGGGATGTTTCCAGCCGGGCGTCGCGGCGATGTTGTCCAGCCAGCGGTCGATATTGGGCCAGTCGGCGCGCTCGAACCCGAAAGGCTCGGGATAGAACAGATAGCCGCAACAACTGAGATCCGCATTGCTGAGCGCACCCCCGACGAGCCAGTCGCGCCCCTCCAGATGGGCTTCAAGCGTGCTCAATGCGCCCCGCAACCGCCCCTGCATGAAGGCGATCACCTCGGCCGGGCGCTTGTCCTCGGGCAGGAAATTGGCAAGGAACCGGATCATGCCGGCCTGCGAGGACATCTTGTGATTGTCCCAGAACATCCAGCGCAACACCTCGCGCCGCTCATCGGGGCCGGCGCCGCCGAATTTTCCGGTCTTTTCGGTGATATGGATCTGCATCACGCCGGATTGGGTCAGCGTGAGATCGCCATCCACCAGAACCGGTACCTCGCCCATCACGTTGATCGCGCGAAATTCGGGTTTGCGGGTCTCTCCGCCGAAGAAGTCGACATAGACCGGCTCCCAGTCCAGCCCGCTCAGTTCCAGCGCCAGCGCGGCCTTGTAGGCATTTCCGCTTTCGCCCATGCAATAGAGTTTGATCAAGATGTCCGTCCTTCCGCTGTGGTGCCCGGTGCCGCCGTGGCTATTGAGTATTTTCACAAAGAAGAAGGGCAGGCCGGCCCCTTTCATTTTTCCTGAAATACTCCCGCCGGAGGCGGCCTGAGCGTGCCGATTGCGCCGCGCTCATTTCTTGCGCGCGTCCAGTTCCGAATTGAAGATGCGCAAACGGTGCGCGAATGTGTCCTCGTTGATCACGCTGTCGAAATTCTCGAACAGGAACGACAGGGCCTCGCCCTCATCCAGCCCGGCCTCGGCGGCGAGTTTGCGCAACCGGCGATAGCCGTCTTCGGTCATCGCCACGTTGAACCGCCGTGTCAGGCGAAAGCGTTTTGGCATCTCTGTGGTCCCCCCATTTCATCCCGCTCGTCATCAGAACTGGTCGGCGTCCAGCGTCATCACCGGGTCGGCGCCGCTTTCGATCCGCGTCAGGTGCAGGGCCGTCGCGGGCAGGCGGCGCGCCATGTAGAAACGTCCGGTGGCCAGTTTGGTTTCATGAAACGCCGCATCCGCCGCGCCATCGGCCAGTGCGGCGAGGGAGGCGCGCGCCATGCGCGCCCACATCAGCCCCAGGCAGACATGGCCGAAAAGATGCATGAAATCATAGGAACCCGCCAGCGCGGCATTGGGGTTCTTCATGCCGTTCTGCATGAAATACATGCCTGCGGCCTGAAGATCCTTGGACGCCGCTTTCAGGGGGTCGATGAATTCGCCCATGCCTTCGACATCGGCGTTTTCCTTGCAGAATGTCTTGACCATGTCGAAAAACGCCAGAACGTGCTTGCCGCTGTCCTGCGCCAGTTTGCGGCCCACCAGATCCAGTGCCTGAACGCCGTTGGCCCCTTCGTAGATCATCGCGATCCGGGCGTCGCGGGCGAATTGGGACATGCCCCATTCCTCGATATAGCCATGCCCGCCATAGATCTGCTGGGCCAGGATCGTCATGTCAAAGCCCTCATCGGTGAGGAAGCCCTTGACCACCGGCGTCATCAGCGAGATCAGCCCTTCGGCCGCCTCATCCCCACCGCGATGGGACTGGTCGATCAGTTGCGCGCTCCACAACAGAAACGCGCGCCCGCCTTCGACAAAGCTTTTCTGATCCAGCAGCGCGCGGCGGATGTCGGGGTGCACGATCAGCGGATCGGCGGGGCCATCGGGGTTTACGGCCCCGGTCACCGCGCGCCCCTGAAGGCGGTCCCTCGCGTAGTCCACGGCGTTCTGATAGGCCACGTCGGCCTGGGCCAGCCCCTGCATTCCGACGCCGATCCGCGCTTCGTTCATCATGGTGAACATGGCGCGCATGCCCTTGTGTTTCTCGCCCAGCAACCAGCCGGTCGCGCCGTCGTAATCCATCACGCAGGTCGAATTGCCGTGGATGCCCATCTTGTCTTCGATCTTGCTGCAATTGACGGCGTTGCGATCGCCAAGGCTGCCATCGTCCTTGACCAGCACCTTGGGCACGATGAACAGCGACACGCCCTTGATGCCCTCGGGGCCGCCGGGGATCTTGGCCAGAACGAGGTGGATGATGTTCTCGGCCATGTCGTGCTCACCCGACGAGATGAAGATCTTTTGCCCGGTGATGGCATAGCTGCCATCATCCTGCGGTTCGGCCTTGGTGCGCATCAGGCCCAGATCGGTGCCGCAATGCGGCTCGGTCAGGTTCATGGTGCCGGTCCAGTCACAGCTGGCCATCTTCGGCAGATAGGTTTCCTTCTGCGCCTCGCTGCCATGCGCCAGAATCGCGCTGGCCGCGCCGTGGGTCAGCCCCTGATACATGGTAAACGCCTGATTGGCGGCGCTGAACATTTCCCCCACGGCGGTGCCCAGAACATAGGGCATGTTCTGTCCGCCATAGGCCTCGGGCAGATCCAGCGCGGTCCAGCCGCCCGCCCGCACCTGATCGAACGCGGCCTTGAACCCTGTGGGCGTGCGCACCACGCCGTTTTCCAGAACGCAGCCCTCGGTATCGCCCACCACGTTCAGCGGCGCGAGCACCTCACTGGCCAGTTTTCCGGCCTCTTCCAGCACGGCGGCGGTGAAATCCGGCTCAAGCTCGCTATAGCCGGGGGTGTCCTGCTGCGAGACGTTCAGCACCTGCTGGAGGATGAACTGGATGTCCTTGGTGGGGGCGGTATAGCTGGGCATGATTTGGGTTCCCTGAATTTCTCGTCGGTATCTGATCGGCGTTGGTGTGGCGGCGCGCGCCCTTATTCGGCGGCGTTGCGGCTTTGGCGGATCGAGGCCAGCATCCGCGCGACCCACTCCATCTGGTCGCGCAATTCGGCGATGGCGTCGTCCAGTTCGGCGCGTTGGCGTTCCATGTCCCGCAGGCGTTCGCCGGCCAGTTCATAGGTGCGCGTCATCTGCGTATGCTGCTGATCGCCGCTGTCATAGAGATCGAGAAGCTGGCGGATCTGTTCGAGGCTGAAGCCAAAGCGCTTGCCGCGCAGGATCAGCTTGAGGCGGGCGCGGTCGCTTTTGGTGAAAAGGCGTTTCTGGCCCGGGCGGATCGGGAACAGCAGTTCCTTGGATTCATAGAACCGCAGGGTGCGCGGCGTGACATCGAAGGCATCGCACATTTCGCGGATGGTCATCCGCTCCTTGCCGTGGCCGATGTCGGGGCCGGCGCCGGGTGCGCCTGTCTGATCGGTTTTGTTGTCCTGTGTCATCACGCAGAGGTCCATCATGGGGTCGGTTACCTCTGAAATCTGGGGATTTTCCACAGGAATGCAACAGAAGATTACGTTGACGTAATCAGGACGTCACGTCACTTTGGCGCGATGCGGCCCGGCGGTCCGGCAAAACCCTTCAGTCGTCGAGCGTGGCGGCGGTTTCGTCGCGCAGGTGCTGCAATTCGCGGATCGCCTCGGCGATCTGGGCCTGTTGTTCGGTCAGTTCGGCCAGTTGGCGGTCGGCCAGCTTGATCCAGCTGCGCATCTGCGCATCGTTGCCCTCGTTCTCATAGATCATCAGCCACTGGCGGATATCCTCAAGCGAGAATCCGAATTTGCGCCCCCGCAGAATCAGCACCATGCGCGCGCATTCACGCGGCCCGTAGAAGCGCGCACGGCCTTCGCGCTCGGGCTGGAGCAGCTCGATATATTCGTAATATCTCAGGGTGCGCGGCGTCACCTCGAACTTGGCGCACATTTCCTTGAGGGTAAGGCGGGTGTCGGTCATCATATGCGCCTGTTACGTTGCGCAGCTTGCAGCAGTAAGCCCGATTGTGCACGATATCGCCGCCCGAAGAAACCCCTAGGTTGATCGCGGCTGCGGATAGGGGCGGGGGCGCGGGCGGCAATATCGGCTTGCGCCTGAAACTGTGCGGGCCAATAACGGCAGGGGGTCGCATCGGCGGCGGCAGGACGGGAAAGAGACGCATGGGCGAGGATCAGGATCAGGGCCGCAAGCCGGGTGATGCGGGGCGCGAGGCAGGCGACAATCATCAGGCGCTGGAATTCATGCGCCTGCTGCCGCATGTCGCCGCCCTGGGGATCGAGGCCCACAACATGCGCGGCGGGCACGCCGAGATGTCGATGCCGTGGCGGGCCGATCTGGTGGGAGATCCGGAAACCGGCGTCATCCATGGCGGCGCGGTCAGCGCGCTGATGGACACCTGTTGCGGTGCGGCGGCGATGTGCCATCCCGACGCGCCCGGCGGCACGGCCACCATCGGCCTGCGCATCGACTATATGCGCCCGGCCACGCCCGGCCAGACGATCCGCGCGCGCGCGCAGTGTTTCCACATCACCCGCAGCGTCGCCTTTGTGCGCGCCACGGCGCTGGATGACGACGAGACGCGTCCCGTCGCCACCGCAACCGGAACATTCACCGTCGAGGGCCGCAAATGAGCCAGTCGCCACTTCCGCCCTATCGTCCGCGCCCCGAGCCGGTTCAGGTGGTCAAGCAACGCCGCGACGCCGCCCTTGAGGCGCTGGTCAGCGGTGTGCCCTATATCCGCTTTCTTGGGATCGCGTTTGATCGGCGCGGCGATGAGTTGACCGCGATCCTGCCTTATCACGACCGGCTGATCGGCAATCCGCTGTTGCCGGCCCTGCATGGCGGGGCGACGGCGGCGTTTCTTGAGGTGGCGGCCATCATCGGGCTGAGTTGGGCGATGCTGTGGCCCGATATCGAAAGCGGCGCGCTGGACACCGAAACGCTGGTGGCGGGGCAGATGCCGCGCCTGCCCAGAACGATTGATTTCACCGTGGATTACCTGCGCTCGGGCCTGCCGCGCGATGCTTATGCGCGCGCGCAGATCAACCGGTCGGGACGGCGCTATGCCTCGGTGCACGTCGAGGCGTGGCAGGACAACCGTGCGCGCGCCTTTGCGCAGGCGACCGGTCATTTCCTGATGCCGGTTCAGGATGGCTAGCGCATTCGCCGGGCAGGGCCAGGAGCAGGGCCAGGAGCAGGGGCAGTCACCGCAACAGCGCCTGACGCATCGCCGGGTGCTGCATATCGCCTATCCGATCGTGCTGTCGAATGCGACGGTGCCGATTCTGGGGCTGGTCGATACCGGGGTGATCGGGCAGATGGGGCTGGCGGCGCCGATCGGCGCGGTCGGCATCGGGTCGATCATCCTGACGGCGATCTACTGGATGTTCGGCTTTCTGCGCATGGGCACCAGCGGGCTGACCAGTCAGGCGCAAGGGGCGGGCAACCGCGCCGAGGTGGCCGCGATGCTGACGCGGGTCCTGATGATCGGGGCGGCGGCCGGGCTGGGGGTGATCGCGCTTCAGGCACCGCTGTTTGCCGGGGCCTTCGCACTGTCGCCCGCCAGCGACGAGGTCGAGCGCCTGGCCCGCGATTACATGGAAATACGGGTGTTCAGCGCCCCGGCGATGATCGCGCTGTTCGGGATCACCGGCTGGCTGATCGCGCTTGAGCGCACGCGCGCGGTTCTGGTGATCCAGATCTGGATGAACGGGCTGAACATCGTGCTGAACCTGTGGTTCGTGCTGGGGCTGGGCTGGGGAGTCGGGGGCGTGGCCTGGGCGACCTTCCTTGCGGAATGGAGCGGTCTCGCGCTGGGGTTGTGGCTGTGCCGGGCGGCGTTCCGGGTGCCGGACTGGCGCGATTGGGCGCGCGTGTTCGACGCTGCCAGCCTGCGCCGGATGGCCAGTGTGAACACGGATATCCTGCTGCGCTCGCTCATGCTTGAGGCGGTGCTGGTGTCGTTCCTGTTCCTGGGCAGCGATCTGGGTGATGTGACGCTGGCGGCCAATCAGATTCTGGTGCAATTCCTGCATGTCACCTCATATGTCATGGACGGGTTCGCCTTTGCCGCCGAGGCCCTGGTCGGGCAGGCGGTTGGGGCGCGCGCGCTTGCGCGGATGCGGCGCGCCGCGCTGATCACCAGCCAATGGGGCCTTGGCTGCGGTGTCGTTCTGGCGCTGGGCTTTGCGGTGTTCGGCGGGGCGGCGATCGACGTGATGGCCACCTCGCCCGAGGTGCAGGCGGCGGCGCGCGGGTTTCTGCCCTATATGGTGGCGGCGCCGTTGCTGGGCGCGGCGCCCTGGATGCTGGACGGGATCTTCATCGGGGCCACGCGCACCCGCGACATGCGCAACATGATGGCGGTGTCGCTGGTTGTCTATGGGGTGTCATTGGCCGCCTTGATGCCGATCCTTGGCAATCACGGGCTGTGGATCGCGCTGCTGATCTCGTTCACCGTCCGCGGGATCACGCTGGGCCTGCGCTATCGCGCGCTTGAGGCGGCGGCGCGTCTGTAGAGGGGCAGCGCGGTGGCCCCGTATCAGTCCGTCGTGTGCAGGCGCGTGCGCTGGATCAGCGCGATCACCGCCAGCGGTGCCAGCAACGTGATCAGCCCGGCGGTGATCAGGATATGGCCCAGCTGGCTGTAATCCGCCGCGACAATGATCTGCCCGCTGACCGGATCGCGCACCTCGCGGGTGACGAGAAAGAACTGGTTGAGATATTTGGTCGCCAGCGAACTGGCCGACAGCGCCAGATTGGTGAATGAGGCCATCACCGCAAAGAACGTCGCCTTGAGGTTGTCGGGCGCATTGCGCGCGATCCAGGCCAGCATCGGGATCATCGCGATCTGGCTGAGCGGCGATTCCGCCGCCGTGTCGATCAGCGCGATGAAGCGCGCATCGACGATGCCGCCGGTCATTGCGGAAGTGACGTCCTGAATGCCGTAGTACAGCCCGATATTGGGCAGCGCCAGAACCCCCGCCGCGATGGACAGCACGATCACCACCGTGCTCAGCCGGTTGCGCGCCATGAACGGGCGCAGCACCACCATCGCCACCAGCGTCAGCACCGAGGCCACCAGTTGCAGCACCGACAGGAACTGCTGATCGAAGCCCAGAATGTCGATGCTGAACCATGTCGCCCCCGGACCGGGCAGCGGCACGGCGCGAAAGAAGAAGATGATCACCGCCGTGCCCACCAGCATCCGCGCCTGTGCAGGGGCCAGCGCGCGCAGCAATTGCCGCATCAGCAGCAACACGATCGCCATCGACCCGGCAAAGACGATTTCCTGCGCAAAGGGCACATCCAGCAGCCCCATCGACAGCGACAGCACCACGAACACGCCACCGCCGATGAAATACCACGGGTTGAGCGTGGTTGGCGGTCCGGCGCGTATCGCCAGATGTGTCGCATCAGCGCCCCGCGCGACCAGCCGGCGGATGGCGATGCGGTTCTGAACCCCGGCCAGCACGACGCCCGAGACCGACACGAGCGGGACGATCATCGCCACCAGATAGATGCGTGCATAGATGTCGGCCTTGGCCGCCTGTTCCAGTTTCTCGACCCCGTCGAACATCACGATATTGATCAGCGCCACCACCAGC
>CAKSUL010000062.1 GCA_934501475.1 uncultured Roseovarius sp.
AGCGTGCACAACATGGACGGCAATTTCTATCAGCTCGAGCTGCTGGCCGAGCTTGAATCCGAGGGCCGCCTGCATTGCCGGGTCGAGGTGCCGATGCATCTGAAACCGAATGACCCGATCACCCGGCTGCAAGAGGCGCATGAGATGCGTGCGCGTTTTGATGGTGACAAGGTGTGGTGCGGCCGTATCAAGATGTTCATGGACGGTGTTCTGGACAGCTACACGGCCTATTCCCTGCGCCCCTATCCGGGCCGCCCCGACACCTGCGGTGAGCCGCTGTTCACGCCCGATCAGTTCAATGAGATCTGCATCGAGGCCGACAAGGCCGGGCTGCAGATCAGCGTCCATGCGATCGGCGATGCGGCGGTGCGTCAGACGCTGGATGGCTACGGCGCGGCGCGCGCGGCCAACGGTGCGCGCGATTCACGCCACCGGATCGAACATACCGAGGTGATCCACCCCGATGACATCCCGCGCTACGGCGAATTGGGGGTCGTGGCGTCGTTTCAGCCGCTGCACAGCCCGCGCGGGCGGCTTTTCCCGGCCTATGCGGCGGGTGACGTGCTGCATGACGACCAGTTCGAATATGCCTTTGCCTGGCAGACCATGCGCGATGCCGGGGCGGTGGTGACCTTTTCGACCGACTGGCCGGTGGTGCCGGTCGACGTGATGCGCAGCGTGGCGGCGGCGGTGGACCCGATGGAATTGCCCGCGCCATGGGTCGATCAACGTCAGAGCCTGATGGACACGCTGGCCTCCTACACGCGCGACAATGCGTGGATGGAATTCAACGAGCATCGCAAGGGCGTGCTGAAACCGGGCTATATGGCGGATGTCACGGTCATGTCCGATGATCTGTTCGCGCTGGCGCCCGGCGCGCTGATCGACGCGCGCCCGGTGCTGACCATCTGCGACGGCAGGATCAGCGCCGGCGCGCTCTGAGCCCGCTTCAGCCGCGTCTGGTATGTGGCGGGTTGCGCGGTCTGGCGGCAGGGCGCGCGCGCCCCTTGCGCAGGCTCAGCGAGGCGGTGTTGAGCGCCTCTTCCTCGGTCAGCTTGCGCCAGCGTTCAAGGCGCGCAGGATCAAGCGTGCCGTCGCGCAATGCGCCCTGTACCGCGCATCCCGGCTCGCTTTGATGGGCGCAATCGTTGAACTTGCAGGTGGCGGCCAGATCGGCGATGTCGCTGAACACGTCGCTGATACCCTGCGCGGCGCTGCTCAGTTGCACCTCGCGCATTCCGGGCGTGTCCAGCACCGCCGGCCCCTGCGGCAACACGAACAGCGCGCGGTGCGTGGTGGTGTGCCGGCCCCTGCCGTCGGCCTCGCGGATGCCGCCGGTGCGCGCGGCGTCATGGCCTGCCAGCGCATTGACCAGCGTCGATTTTCCCACGCCGGATGACCCCAGAAAGGCCACCGTCTGTCCCGGTTCGCACCATGGCTGCAACTGTTCGCGCGCGCTTTCGTCCTTGGCGTTCAGGATCAGGACGGGGGTGTCCGGCGCCGCCTGCTCGGCCCTGATGCGCCACTCCTCGGGGGCGTCGCACAGATCGGCCTTGGTCAGCAGGATCACCGCCGGCACATCGGCCTGCGCGGCCAGCGCCAGATACCGCTCAAGACGGGCCGGGTTGAACTCGGCGTTGCAGGAGGTGACGATGAAAACCGTGTCGATATTGGCCGCGATCAGCTGTTCGCTGGCGCCTTTGCCGGGCGCGCGGCGCTTGAACAGGCTGCGCCGCTCAAGGCGCTGACTGTTGCCGGGCAGATCGCGGTTCAGCAGTAGCCAATCGCCCACGGTGACATCCGCGATCGGTGGCAGGGTCATGTCCAGACCCTCGCCCATGACCGTGAAACCGCTGCGATGCTGGGCGACGACGCGCACCGGCGGCGTCCGTTTCAGACTGGCGCTGTCGGATTGATCGGCAAAGAACTTCTGCCAGCCGAGCCGGGTCAGCAAGGCCAGGGGCGGGGGCGGGGGGGCTGCGTCGGGCAGGCTCATGCGTGCGAACGCACCCTTGCAAGCGGCGCGATGCGGCGCGGATGGCGATAGGGGCGGGCAACCTTGGATTGGCGCATGATGTCTCCGGTTCGATGGCAAAGGATAGCAGGACTGCGCGCCGATTGCACGTGCCGCTTCAACGCCATGTCACAGTGCCATGCCGATCTTGCGCCCCTCATAGATCGCCGCCGCCGCGTTGCGCGGGGCCAATGCATCGCCAATCTGGCGCGCGTCAAGGGCGCGCTCCTGCACGCCATGCGCCAGGTCCTGATCGGCGCGCCGCCCGGCCGACAGGATCAGCGACTGCGCCGGCACCCGTTGAACCGCGCCGGTCAGCAGTGACACCACCTCGGCCCCGTCGGCGTCCCAACCGGTCAGCGCGCTTTCGGTGATCGCGCGCACGCCCAGTTGCGCCAATGTGCGCCGCGCGGCGAAATCGGTGCTGGAGCGCTGCAATTCATGCGCGACCACGGCATCGGGGGTCACGATGGTGACGTTATGCCCCTCCTGCGCCAGTTTCCAGGCGGTGCCGATGCTGCGCCATCCGCCGCCCTCATCCAGCAGCACGATGTCCTGCCCCAGACGGGCGGCGCGCCCCATCACGTCCTCGATCGTCCAGACCGTGTCACGCGTGGCCCCCGGCAGCGCGGGCACATGCGGCAGCGCCTTCTGGAACCCGCTGTCATCCGACAGCGCCCCGGTGGCAAGGATCACCCGGTCCGCGCCGATGGCGGCGATGTCGTCGGCGTCCAGATAGGCGTTGTAGCGGACCTGCACCTGCAACGCCTCGAGCTGGCGGGCATACCAGTCGATCAGGTCGCTGATCTGGGCGCGGCGCGGTTGCAGGCCCGCCAGGCGGAATTGCCCGCCCAACTGATCCGAGGCCTCGGCCAATGTCACCCGATGCCCGCGCGTGGCGGCAACGCGCGCCGCCTCGAGTCCGGCAGGGCCGCCGCCCACCACCAGAACATGCTGTGGCGCGGCCGTGGGCGTGAAGCGGTCACCGCCCCATTCATGTTCATGGCCCACCGACGGGTTGATCAGGCAGGAAATCCAGTAATCGCGCCCGCGCCGCCCCCAGCATTGCTGATTGCACGACAGGCAGCCGCGAATGTCCTCGGCGCGCCCGGCGGCGGCCTTGTTCACCATATGCGGATCGGCGATCTGCCCGCGCACGATCGACACCAGATCGGCCTCGCCCGCGCCAAGGATCGCATTGGCATTCTCGGGGGTGCGCACCAGGCTTTCCGAGGTGACGATGGCGTTTTTGAGCGTGGATTTCAGCCGCGCGGCCAGATCCGTGCTCAGCTTGTCGGGATATTGAAAGGACGGGATGATGCGGGTGTGGTCGAAATAGCTGCCGGTGCCGCAGGTGACGTAGTCCATCAACCCTTCGGAATCATGCAGGGCGACGATCTCAAGCGTTTCCTCGCGGCTGAGATTGACCGCGATTGCGGGTTCGTCATGGACGGCAAGGCCGATGATGAAATCGTCGCCACAGGCCGCGCGCACCCGTCTGAGCACCTCGCGCGAGGCGCGGGTGCGGTTTTCCAGACTGCCGCCCCATTCATCGCTGCGCTGATTGGAAAACGGGCTCCAGAACTGATCCAGCATGCCGTTATAGGCGGCCCAGACCTCGACCCCGTCAAAGCCGGCCTTCTGACAGCGGATCGCGGCCTGCACGAACCCGTCCATGGTCTGCTCGATCTCGGCCACGCTCATCGCGTGGCTGCCGTCATTGTCGTGATAGGACGGCCCGCCCGAGGGCGACCAGTTTTCGTGCCATGAATTGTCCCAGTCGCCATGCGCGCCGATATGGTAGAGTTGCTGGATCATCACCGTGCCATGCGCATGGCAGGCATCGGTGATGCGGCGGAAATGCGGGATCACGTCATCGCTGGAATTGCGGAAATTGCCACGGGTCAGCACGGCGGCGGGATGCACCGGGACCGGCTCGACCACGATCATCGCGGCCCCGCCCATGGCGCGTTCGGTGTAATAGGCCAGGTGCCGGTCGCCGGGCAGGCCGCCATCGGCCATGTTGGTGGTATGCGCGCCGAAAACCACCCGGTTCTTCAGCACCTTGTGCCGCAGCTTTATCGGCTTGAAAACATGGGGAAAGTTGCTCATCCGTCAATCCTCAAGCGTGTCCAGCCCTGCCGTCAGATCACTGACCATGCCGGCCTTGGTCATATGTTCGCGAAGCCGCTGGTTGAACCCGCCCGGCGTGTCCAGCGCCGCCAGCATCCCGGCGCAATCGGATGCCATCAGCGAGGTGCCCACCAGCATCCGCAGGAACGCCTCGCCCTGATCGGGGTCCTGCACCCGCGCGCCCAGCCAGCCCGCCGCCTCGGCCACCAGGGTGATCGCAGGCGACAGCACCGCCTGCGCGCATTGATAGGCGGCCAGTTCCGCGCGGTCGGTCATGGTGATCACCATGTTGTCCTGCCCGAAGATCGCTTCGATCATGTCGGGATTGCCAAGCGCGAGAACCGGCGACCCGCCGCGCGCAATCCCCGGAAACGGGATCATCAGCGCATCGCCGGTCGCGGGCGCGACCCAATCGGCCAGATCCGCCAGCGCAACCATGCCGCTGAGCGAGATCACCCGCTGACCGGCGCGAAAGCTGAGCGGGGTGACGATATCGGCCATCACATCGGCCATCAGCCCAAGGAAGATCACGTCCGACGCATCGACCACGCCCTGATTGTCGGCCACGGTGACGCTGTCGAACCGCGCGGCCAGCGCCGCCGAATTCTCGACGCTGCGCTGCGAGACGGTGATCTGATGCCCCGCCTCTGCAATGCCGGTGACAAGGGCGGTGGCGATGGTGCCGGTTCCGATGATGCCGATCTTCATGTCAGATATCCTTGAGCAATCGCAGCGCGTCGTAGATCGCCGCATGGGTGTTGCGCGCCGAGACGGCATCGCCGATGCGGAACAACTGGAACGCGCCCTCGGGATTGCGCACCGTGGTCTGTGGTTTCCCGGCCAGCAGCGCATCCTGATCCACCGCGCCGCCATTGGATGACATCGGTTTCAACTCAAAATAGAGATCGTCCAGCGGCATGGTGCCGTAATTCACCACCACCTGATCATATTCGGTTTCGTGGCTGTGATCGCTGTAATCGGTGCCGATGGTCGCGCGCAGCTTGTTTCCCTGCCGCGTGACATCCAGCAGGCGGCGGGTGACGGTGAACGTCACGTCCTTGTCCTGAAGGCTGCGCATGTAGGGCACCAGGTTCATCGCCATGATGTCGGGCGCGAATACCCGGTCGGGGGTCATCACCTCGACCTTTGCCCCGGACTGAGCGGCGATTTCGGCGGCCTGAAGGGCAGGGTGGTCGCCGCTTTCGTCATAGATCAGGATGTTTTCGGCAGGCTTCACATCGCCCGACAGGATATCCCAGCTGGTGACGACATTGCCCAGCTCGCGGTCGGTCTCAAACAGCATGGTGTTGGGCACGCCGCCCGTGGCAATGATCACCACATCGGGGTTGAGCGCGGTCACATCCGCCGCCTCGGCCCATGTGTTGAAGCGGAATTCGACGTCGCGCGCCGCGCATTGCGCCATGCGCCAGTCGATGATGCCGATCATTTCGCGCCGGCGCGGGGTCTGGGCGGTCAGGCGCACCTGTCCGCCGGGATCGGCTGCGGCCTCGAACACGGTGACGTCATGGCCGCGCTCGGCGGCGACGCGCGCCGCCTCGAGCCCGGCCGGGCCGGCCCCGACGATCACCACCTTGCGGCGGGTTCCGGCGGGGGGGATGTCATGGGGCATGCTCAGTTCGCGCCCGGTGGCGGCGTTGTGGATGCACAGCGCATCGCCCGCCTGATAGATCCGGTCCAGGCAATAGGTTGCGCCGACACAGGGGCGGATGTCCTCTTCGCGCCCTTCGATGATCTTGCGCACGATATGCGGGTCGGTCATGTGGGCGCGGGTCATGCCGACCATGTCCAGCAGGCCGTCGGCGATGGCATGGCGCGCGGTGGCCACGTCGGGGATGCGCGCCGCGTGGAAGGTGGGCATGCCGGTGGCGCGCTTGACCTCGGCGGCGAAATCCAGATGCGGGGCCGATTTCATGCCCTGCACCGGGATCACATCGGTCATGGCCGGGTCGGTGTGGATGCGGCCCCGGATCACGTTCAGGAAATCGACCTTGCCGGTCGCGGCCAGACGTTTCGAGATCTCGATCCCTTCCTCGGGGGTGATGCCGCCCTTTTGCGCCTCATCCGCGGTATAGCGCAGCCCGACGATGAAGTCGGGGCCGACGCGTTTGCGGATCGCGTCCAGCACATCCATCGGAAAGCGCAGCCGGTTTTCCAGCGTGTCGGCGCCATATGGGCCGCTCAGGTCATTGGTCAGCGGCGACCAGAACTGATCCAGAAGGTGACCGTAGACCTGCAGTTCCACCCCGTCCATGCCGCCGGCCTTCATCCGTTCGGTCGCAT
The DNA here is from genome assembly GCA_934501475.1 of uncultured Roseovarius sp. Classification (GTDB taxonomy): domain Bacteria; phylum Pseudomonadota; class Alphaproteobacteria; order Rhodobacterales; family Rhodobacteraceae; genus Roseovarius. The sequence continues at coordinate 6,449 of CAKSUL010000062.1, forward strand.
CGGCAAAGTCGTTGATGATCCGCTCGATGTCCCAATCCTCGATCAGCTTGGGAAAGGAGCGGTGCGCGGGTTCGCGGTGGCGCGAGGACGACACCGACGGCAGCCAGTCGCCCTTGTTCCAGCCGGTGCGCCGCCCCAGATGGGTCAGCTGGATCATCACCGCGCAGCCATGTTCGTGACAGCCATCCGTCAGCTTCTGGATCCATGGCACCACCTCGTCCTTGTAGGCGAGGATATTGTTGAACACCGGCGGGCTGTCGCGGCTGACGGCGGCCGAACCGGCGGTCATGTTCAGCGCGACACCGGCGCGCGCGCGCTCGGCATGATAGGCGGCATAGCGTTCCTTGGGCATGCCGTCTTCGGGATAGGCCGGTTCATGGCTGGTGGTCATGATGCGGTTCTTCAGCGTCAGATGCTTGAGCTGATAGGGTTGCAGCAGCGGGTCCTTGGACATCGTCGGTTCCTTGTCTGTATCGGTCATCACTGGTGGGGGCGGGCGGCGCAATCAATACCAGGCATCGGCCATGGATGCCTTCTTGCGGGCCATGAAATCCTGCAGCGCCTCGTCGATTGCCGCGTCCAGCGGCGGCGCCTCATAGGATGCGAGGACCTGTTTCCAGCGGGCATTGGCGCGCGTGGCGGCATCGATCCCGCCCTGTTCGTCCCATGTTTCCCAGGGCTGGTTGTCATCCAGCGCGCTGTCGTAATAGGCGGTCTTGTAATGGCGCAGCGTGTGCTGGGTGCCAAACAGGTGTTCACCGGGGCCTTTTTCGGCCAGCGCCTCGAATCCAAGCGTGTCCTCGTTGACCTCGATCCCCTTGAGATAGGCGTGCATCATGCCGCAAAGGTCCGTATCCAGAACGAATTTCTCATAAGACATCGACAGCAGCCCATCGAGGAACCCGGCGCAATGCAGGATGTAATTGGCCCCGCCCTGCACCGCCGACATCATCGACATCATGGATTGCTGCATCGCCTGCGCGTCAGGCAGTTTCGAGGTGCTGAAATTGCCCGCGCAGCGCAGCGGCATGTTCAACCGGCGCGCCAGTTGCCCCATGACCAGCGATCCGAGCGCGGGTTCTGACGTGCCGAAGGTGGGCGAGCCGCTGCGCAGCGACATCGAACTGAGAAAGCCCGCCAGGATCGCCGGTGCGCCGGGGCGCACCAGTTGCGTCAGCGCGCAGGACACCATGCTTTCGGCCAGGCATTGCGCCACCGATCCGGCCATGGTCAGCGGCGACACAGCCCCGCCCAGCAGGAACGGCAGGTGGATCGACCCTTGCCCCGCGGCCGCATAGGCGCGGATACCCGCCGTCGTCACCCCGTCCAGAACCAGCGGCGAGGTGGTGTTGAAATTGCCCATGATGACGCAGTTCCGGTCGACGAAATCGTCGCCAAAGACCAGCCGCGCCATGGCGATGGAATCCTCCGCGCGCTCGGGCGCGGTGATCGAGCCAAGGAAGGCGCGGTCGGAATATTTGATATGGCTGTAAACCATGTCGAGATGGCGCTTGTTCACGGCGATATCGGTCGGCTCGCAGATCGTGCCGCCCGAATGGTGCAGCCACGGCGAGGATTGCCCCAGCTTGATCAGGTTGCGGAAATCCTCGATCGTGCCATAGCGCCGCCCCTTGTCCAGATCCATCACGAAGGGCGATCCGTAAGAGGGCGCGAACACCATCGCGTCGCCGCCGATTTCAACCGTGTTGGCCGGGTTGCGCGCGTGCTGGGTAAAGCGGGCGGGGGCGGTCTTCAGCAGCTCGCGGATCATGCCGGGGGCGAATTTCAGGTTCCAGCTGTCGGCGGTCAGGTCGGTGACCTGCGCGCCCGCCTCGCGGAACAGGCGCACCGCCTCGGGGTCTTCGCGGAATTCGATCCCGATCTCGGCCATGATGCGCTCGGCCGTGGCCTCGATCCGTTCCAGCGCGCCGTCATCCAGCAGGTCATATGTTGCGATGCCCCGGGTGATGTAGGGCACTTCGAGATGCGGATTCTGCCCCGGCGCACCCGAGCGCGCAATGCCCGACATGTCACGTTTGCGCCGGCCCTTGCGGGGTTCGGTATCGGTGCCGGACTGAGGAGCGGACGGGGGAACGGGCTGCTTGTCGGGCGGGGGAACGGTCATGATCGGCTCCTGACATTTGACGGCAATAACATATCTGTCAATATAATTGACACACCTGTCAAGGACTCTAAGGTGCGGCCATGAACCAGACGCCTGACACCCAAACCACCGCCCGCCCGCGCGGGTCCGAGGACATCTGGCTGGATGCGGCCTATGAGGTCCTGACCACCAGTGGCGTCGAGGCGGTCAAGGTCATGCCTCTGGCGCGCAAGCTGGGCCTCACACGCACCGGATTTTACTGGCATTTCGCCGATCGCGAGGCGCTGCTGGATGCGATGATCGCCCGCTGGGAGGCCAAGAACACCGGCAACCTGGTGTCGCGCTGCGAAGCCTATGGCGAGACGATAACCGAGGCGATGTTCAACCTGTTCGATTGCTGGTTCGACGATGCGCTGTTTGATTCCCCGCTCGACCTGGCGATTCGCAACTGGGCGCGCAACGATCCGGCCTTGCAGGCGCGTGTCGAGCAGGCCGACGCGCGCCGCCAGGGGGCGGTCGCGGCGATGTTCCAGCGCTTTGGCTATGCGCGCGACGAGGCCAATGTGCGCGCCATGACGGTGCTGTTCACGCAGATCGGCTATATCTCGACCGGGGCGGCGCCACGGGGTGCGGACCGGCTGTCACGCACCCCGCTATATGTCGAGGTCTTCACCGGGCGCCGCCCCAGCCCGTCCGAGATCGACCGCTTTTTCGCGCGCCATGGCGGTTCGGGCGCGCCTGCGCCCGCTCAGCTGGCGTAGCTGTCGCCCTCGTCATCCAGAATGCCCATCAGCTCGCGCAGGTGGCAATCGCCCTGATTGGGGTAGTTTTCCAGCTCGCGCGCGGTCTTCTCTGCGATCTCATCGCTGAGAACGCGCAGCGGCCGGCCGGTTTGCAGGGCGCGGATATAGGTCTCGGCGGCGCGTTCAAAGTAGTACATGCGGTTGAACGTGTCCGCCACGCTGTCACCCAGCACCAGAACGCCGTGATTGCCCATGATCATCACCTTCTTGCGCGGGTCCGACAACATGCGCGCACAGCGCGTGCCCTCATCCTCGAATGCCAGCCCGCTATAGCCGTCATCTATGACGTAACGGTTGAAGAACGTCGCACAGTTCTGGTCGATCGGGGGCAGGGTGCTGTCGGCCAGGCTGGCCAGGACGGTGGCGTGGATCGAATGCACATGCATCACGCAGCGGGCATGCG
>CAKSUL010000063.1 GCA_934501475.1 uncultured Roseovarius sp.
GAGCAAACCATGCGCGTGGGAATCGAGGTCGGCGGAACATTTACCGATATGGTGGCCGTCGATGGCGACCGGATCGAACTTCGCAAAGTGCCCTCTACGCCCTCGGCCCCGGACCGGGGGGTTCTGAACGCGCTGGAGGAATCGGGCATCGACGGCGCGCGCATCACGGACATGGTGCATGGCTCGACCGTGGCGACCAATGCGCTGCTGGAGCGCAAGGGCGCGCATGTGGCATTCGTGACCACTGCGGGATTCCGCGATATCCTGTTCCTGCAACGCCATGACCGGCGCAACATCTATGACCTGCGCTATCAGCGCCCCGAACCGGTGGTAAAGCGCGTCGATTGCTTTGAGGTGAGCGAGCGGATCGACGCGGATGGCGCCATCCTCAGGCCGCTGGATCTGGATGCGGTGAAAAAGGATCTTCTGCCTGATCTTCTGAAGGGCAAATATGATGCCGTGGCGATCTGCCTGCTGTCGTCCTATGTGAACGCCGCCCATGAAGAGGCCCTGTTCGAGCTGTTGAACGAGGCGCTGCCCGATACGGTGATTTCCCTGTCATCGCAGGTGACCCGCGAATTCCGCGAATTCGAGCGCGCCTCGACCGCCACGCTGGCGGGCTATGTTCAGCCAGTGATCGACCGCTATATCGCGCGGCTGGAAAAGTCGCTCGAGGGGCTGGGCGTCAAGGCGCGGCTGTCGATCATGCAGTCCAATGGCGGGCGCATTCCGGCCTCGGCAATGCGGCGCAACGCGATTGCGGCGCTGTTCAGCGGCCCGGCGGCGGGCGTCGTCGGCGCAATCCGGCAGGTCGGGCGCAGCGGTGAGGGCAATCTGATCACCTTCGACATGGGCGGCACGTCGGCCGATGTCTGTCTTGTGACTGACGGACGCCCCGGCATTTCGCCGGATACGGAAATCGACGGCCTGCCGGTGCGCACGCCGGTCATCGACATCTCGACCGTGGGCGCCGGTGGCGGCTCGATCGTGTGGATCGACGATGGCGGCATGTTGCGCGTCGGGCCGACCAGCGCGGGGGCCGAACCCGGTCCGGCCTGCTATGGCAAGGGCGGCACATTGCCCACGCTGACCGACGCGCATGTGATCCGCGGCACCCTGCGCCCCGAGGCGTTTCTGGGCGGCGCGATGAGAATCCAGCGCGATCTGGCCATCGAGGCGTTCAGACCGATCGCCGAAACGCTGGGCCTGTCCGTGGCCGGGGCCGCATCGGCGGCGCTGCGTCTGGGGGCGGCCAATATCGTGCGCGCGATCCAGCACATCTCGACCGAGCAGGGCAAGGACCCGCGCGACTACGCGCTGGTGCCCTATGGCGGCGCGGGGCCGTTGCTGGCCGCCGAGATCGCGGATGAATTGGGCGTGAACCGCGTCATCGTGCCGCCAAACCCCGGTGTGCTGTCGGCCTATGGGCTGATCGCATCGGATTTCGCGCGGATCTATGCCGCAACCCACCGCTTTGTCGTGGAGGGCGACGCGGGCGAGCGCGTGCGCGCCATCAAGGCGGATATGGAGGCCGAGGCGCGCGCCGATTTCGACACCTTCGATCTGGGCGGCGAGGTGCAGATCGGTTTCGTGGCCGACATGCGCTTTGTCGGGCAGGCCTTCGAAGTGCCGGTCGATCTGGACGCGCGGACGCTGCAAGGGCTGGACGCCGCGACGCTGGAGGATCTGTTCCAGCAGGCGCATCACCGGATCTTCCTGCATGGCGGAACGGCGGGTCAGAAGGTCGAGGTGGTCAGTTTCCGCCTGACCGCCACCCGGCCCATCGGCAGCCTGCCGGCATTCCGCGAGAAACCCAGCGATCTGGAACGCCCCGAGCATACGCAGTTCGACACGGGCGAGGGCGGGCCGCGCAAGATGGCGCTGCATTCCAGTTCGGAACTGCCGGTGGGGCAGGCGGTGCCGGGGCTGGCGCTGATCGAGGGCTATTCCTCGACGATCTACCTGCCCGATGGCTGGATGATCACCCGCGACGCGGACGACAACCTGACACTTGAAAGGAGCCGGACATGACCCTCAGCGCAATCGACTACGCGGTCGTCAGTCAGGCCATTCTGGCCGGTGCCCGCGAAATGGGGACCAAGCTGATCCGCTCGGCCTATTCCACCATCCTGCGCGAGGCGCGCGACGGCTCGGCCGCCATTCTGGACCGCAACGGCTTTACCGTGGCGCAGGCCGAACTGATCCCGATGCAATTGGGCACCATCGGCGCGATCTTTCAATCCTGCGCCAGGATCTACGATCTGGACGAGGTGACGCCCGACGATTTCTTCGTGATGAATGACAGCTATTCGGGCGGTCAGCACCTACAGGATGTCTTCTTCTTTCATCCGATCTTTGTCGGGGAGCGCCGCGTCGGGTTTGCCGCCTCGGTCGCGCATCACCTCGATATCGGCGGGGGCAGTCCGGGCCTGTCGCCGCATGCGCGCGACGTGCATTCCGAGGGTCTGATCATTCCGCCGACCAAATTCTCGATGACGCGCGACTGGAACGGTGGCCCGCTCGAGCGTATCCTGCGCGCCAATGTGCGCGCGCCGCTGCAGACGATGGGCGATTTCAACGCCCAGATCGCCGCCAACCGGATCGGCGCGCGCCGCGTGAGCGAGCTGTGCGAGCGCTACGGCACCGAGATGGTCGAGACCGTCATGGCCGAATTCCAGAGCTATACCGAACGCCGGGTGCGCGCGGGCATCGCGCAGGCCCCCGACGGGGTCTATCATGGTGAATCCGCCATCGACGACGATGGCATCACGGATCAGCCGGTGCGCGTCCGCTCGAAGGTGACGATCAAGGGCGACAGGATCACCGTGGATTACACCGGCACCGACGATCAGGTCACGACCAACCTCAACGCGCCGCTGGCCGCCACGATCTCGGCGACGATGTCCTGCGTCAAGAGCGTCCTGACCGCGCCGGACATCCCGTTCAATGACGGGCTGTGCCGCTCGGTCGAGGTCATCGTGCCCGAGGGCTGCATCCTGAACCCGCGCTACCCGGCACCGGTGCGCGCGCGCATGGAGATCTGCTATCGCGCGTTCAACGCCACGATGAAGGCGCTGGCGCAGGCGGTGCCCGAACAGGTGATCGCGGGGGGCTATGACACGACGACCGTCGCCTGCCTGTCCTGGCTGAACGAGGGCAGATATTCGGTCTATCTGGAGGTGTTCGGCGGCGGATACGGCGCGGCCTGCGATCAGGACGGGTGCGACGCCATCGACAGCCCGATGTCGAACTGCGCCAACACCCCCGTCGAAGCCATTGATCAGGATTATGAATTCTTCCGGGTCGAGGAATATGCGCTGATGCCCGACAGCTTTGGCCATGGCCGCCATCGCGGCGGTGCCGGCTTTCGGCGCGCGTTCCGCATCCTCAAGGACCGCGCGACGGTTGCCTTGTATGCCGACCGGTTCAAGCTGGCCGCCAGCGGGCTGTTCGGCGGCACCGACGGCACCACCGGGGCCTGTGAAATCCATCGGGGGGATCAGGTGATCTCGTTGACCTCAAAGGACATGCAGGACCTCAAGAAAGGCGATCTGGTGGTGTTCCGCTTTGGCGGCGGCGCCGGCTATGGCCCGGCGAGTGAGCGCGCGCCCGAGGCCATCGAGGACGACATCCGTCAGGGCCTGCTGAGCGAGCAGGAGGCAAGCCGGGCCTATCCGAACCGGGTGGCCTGCGGATGATCCGCGACAGCGCTGATGCCGGCCGGCACAGCGCCAATCGCCATGTAAGGAAGGCCGCGCAACGGCGCGCGGAAAACGGAAGGACGAAGCGCAAACGAGATTAACCGCGTTGTCACATCACAGGGGCAACGTCATACTGACCAACACAAGGGAGACGAAAAAAATGAAAAACAAACTGACCGGCGCCGCGATTGGCGCAATCCTCATGGCCGCGGCACTGCCCGCCGCCGCCGAGAACATCACCGCAAGCGTATGGTTCCCCGAAAGCCACCCCTTGACCGGCGACGGCTACATGGTGCTTGCCAAGACGCTGGAGGAAAAATCCGGCGGGGATCTCACGTTGCAGGTCTATACCGGAACGTCGCTGCTGCCGCCTGCGGCGCATCTGTCCGGGTTGCAGGACGGGATCGTGGACATGACCTATCATGCGGGCACCTACACGCCGTCCGATCTGCCCGAGGACAACGTGCTGGCCGCATTGGGGATCGGTCTGGACAAGAGCATGGTCGCGATGATGGCCGTGGCCGATTTCTACATGAACGATCCGGGCATGAAGGCGATGTTCGACCGTCTGGGCATCGTGTTCCTGGGGTCTTATGCCACTCCGCAATACATGATGATCTGCAACACGCCGGTCACGACGCTGGACGAAATCAAGGGCAAGAAGATCCGCACGCCCTCGCCGGTGCATGCCGCATGGGTCGAAAGCGTGGGGGGAACACCGGTCAGCGTACCGTCCTCCGAGATGTTCAGCGGGCTGGAAAAAGGTCAGTTCGATTGCGTGTTCAATGCGGCGAACGATCTGAAATCACGCTCGCTCTGGGATGTGGCGAAATACACCACATTGCTTGAGGTCGGATCGTATTTCGCGGGCTGGGAATATGCGATCAGCGCCGACAAATGGGCGGCGCTCAGCGAAGAGCACCGTCGCATGATACTGGATGCGATGCCGGAAAACCTGGTCAATATCGCCCAGAAATATCAGGAATCCTCGGATGTCGCATTGGCCGAGGCTGGCGATCACGGCGTCACGGTGTCCGAGCCGGGCGCTGATCTTCAGGCCAATCTGGATGAATTCAACGCCACCGGGGTGGAGCCGATGGCGTATGAAACCGCGGCAAACCTGGGCGCGCAGGATGCAGAAGGTCTGGTGTCACGGTTCAGGGAAACCTACGCGAAATGGAACAAGCTGCTGGACGGGGTGTCACGCGACGATGCCGCCGCGCTGAGCAAGATCCTGGCCGAGAACCTCTATGACAAGACCGACGCGGCCAGCTACGGCCTGAACTGAGACCAAGACTGACCGGCACGGGCGCGAAACCGCCTGTGCCGGCTGGTTCAGGAGGAGGGACACCGATGGCCCAGGAGGGCGGATTCATAGATGGTGCAATCAAATGGCTGTCCTGGTTCCTGGCGGCCATCGGCGGGATCGCACTGGTGCTGATGATGGTGCAGACCGTCGCGGATGTCGTTGCGGATCAGTTCTTTACCCGACCGATCCCGGGCAATCTCGAGGTGATCTCGGTCTATCACATGGTGCTGGTGGTGTTTCTGCCGCTGGCCTATATCGAGCGCCGCCACGAACATATCCAGGTCGATCTGCTCTATCAGTTGATGCCGCGCATGCTGCAACGCATCACGCTGGTGCTGGGCTATCTGCTGAGTGCCGGGTTCTTCGGGATCCTCACCTGGCGGACATGGGGGGACGCGATCAAGTCGCTGGCCAAGAACGAGATGCTGATGGGCAATGTCTATGTCATCATCTGGCCGGCCAAATTCGTGCTGCCGATCGGTTTTGGCGCCATTGCCCTGGTGGTGCTGCTGCATGCCTGGCGCGCGGCAAGTGATCGCACATTCACGCCCGATGCGCCTTCCGCGGGCGAGGGGCATGTCTGACGGATTTCGCCCCCTCTTCGACTCCGAAACAACGTGAAGAACCGTATTGGAAAGAGACCCGCTTGATGAGCAATATTGACATCGGTTTCATCGGTCTGGGCGCCGGCATCGTGCTATTGCTGCTGCGGGTGCAGATCGGCGTGGCCCTTGGGCTGGTGTCGTTCATCGGCATTGCGGTGCTGCTGAACATGCGCGCGGCATGGGGGATCATCACCGCGATCCCGTTCAATTTCGTGGGCGACTGGAACCTTACCGCGATCCCGATGTTCCTGCTGATGGGCTTTGTCGCGTCTGAATCCGGCCTGTCCTCGGGGCTGTTTCGAACCATGCGGATATTGCTGTCCTGGCTGCCCGGGGGGCTGGCCGTGGCCAGCGTGGGGGCCAGTGCGATGCTGGCGGCGGCGTCGGGGTCTTCGGTGGCCACCTCATCGGCCTTCGCGCGCATCGCCACGCCCGAGATGCTGCGTTATCGCTATGATCCGGGGCTGGCCACGGGGGTGATCGCGGCGGCGGGCACGCTGGGATCGCTCATTCCGCCCAGTATCCTGATGATCATCTACGGCTATATCGCCGAAGTGTCGGTGGCCAAGCTGTTCGCGGCGGGCGTCGTTCCGGGCATCCTGACGGCGCTGGCGTTTTCCGCGATGATCATCGTGCGCTGCACGCTCAAACCGGATCTTGCGCCACCGGTGCGCGAAAGGTTCACCCGCGCCGATATCCGCCAGGCCATCGCCGAGACATGGGCGTTGCCGGTGATCATCCTCGGCGTGTTGTCGGGGATATTCCTGGGCATATTCACCCCGACCGCCGCCGGGGCGGTGGGGGCGGCGCTGGCCATTGTCGTCGCCCTTGTGCGTCGCGCCCTGACGGCCGGCGTGATGATGGCCTCGGTCCGCCAGACGCTGATCGGGACGTCCAGCATCTTCATGGTGGTGATCGGCACCGCCCTGCTGGGCAAGTTCATGGCGCTTTCGGGGGTGCCGACCTTTGTCGCGCAGAGCTTTGTCAGTTTCGGCACCTCGCAGCTGCTTGTGCTGGTGGCGATCGCGCTGCTCTATCTCTTTCTGGGCTGTTTTCTCGACTCGATCGGGATCCTGCTGCTGACGATGCCGATCATCCTGCCGATGGCCACTGAAAGCGGGCTTGACCTGATCTATCTCGGCATCATCCTGGTCAAGCTTCTCGAGATCGGGTTGCTGACGCCCCCTGTCGGGCTGAACGTCTATGTCATCAAGGGGGCCTTGGGCGACCGTGTGTCGCTGACGGCAATCTTTCGCGGCGTCGGGTGGTTCATCGCGATCGATGTGGTCGTGTTGACCTTCCTCATCTCATTCCCGCAACTGTCGCTGTGGCTGCCGGGGATGATGCAATAAGGCGTTCTGCATCTGATCCGGGGCACGGATCAGGTGCAGGACGCAGACGGTTATCGCCCCGCGCCACATGCGCGGATCACTGGGAGACAAGGCATGATCGACCACTTTGACGAGCTGACAAGACACACCGGCGCCGTGCCGTTCCTGCCGGTGAGGTTTGACCTGGTGGCGCATCGCACGGCCATCGTGCATATAGATGCGCAAAACGATTTCCTGCATCACGACGGCGCCTATGCCCTCAAACAGATCAATATCGAGCATATGCGCCGGGTAATCGAACCGACGCGCAAGCTGGTTGAGGCGGCGCGCGCCCGCGGAATTCCGCAGATATGGACCCGCCATGGCACCCGCAGTTCGGTGGATGCGGGCCCGTTTCACACGCTGCGACCGCAACTCAGCGACGGCGGGCTGCGCCAGAACACATGGGGGTATGAGGTTCTCGACGGGATCGGCGCCTCTGACGAGGATTGGTTCGTCGAGAAAACCCGCCTCAGCGCGTTCTTTCAGACCAATCTCGAGGTCGTCTTGCGTGGTCTTGGCGCCGAGACGGTCATCTTCACCGGCGTTCTGACCAACCAATGCGTCGCCGCGACAAGCAAGGATGCGATGTTTCGCGATTTCCGCGCCATAGTGATCGAGGATTGCACCGGCACGACCCTGCCCAATCTGCATGACCCGGCACTGGCGATGATGAAGGTCGGCTGGGCCGAAGTGACCGATCTGACCGATATCCTGGACCGGATCGCCGCGTTGCCCGCATCCTGAGGCAGGCCGTCGTCGGGTCAGTTGAACGGCCATCGGCCGGGATGCCGCCCGCCGGGACCCGCGCCGAGGCGGATATGATCGCCCTTTCCTTACCCCAGAACGCGTTTGATCAGGCCGATCAGGCGCTTGACCCGGCGCGTATAGGGCGGAAAGACCAGGGGCAGGGCGGAGAGGTGATTTGAAAGGATGGCGCGCTCATGGCTGAAGGCGCGAAACCCGTAATGCCCATGCGCCGCGCCGATGCCGGAGGTGTTGACCCCGCCGAACGGTAGACCGGTATGGCTGTATTGCGCCATTGTCAGATTGACGCCCACGCTGCCGGAACTGGTGGCGGCGATGATGCGGTCCACCCGCGCGCGCCCCTTGTCAAAGATATAGAGCGCCAGCGGTTTGGGCCGGGCGTTGATCCGGCGGATCACCTCCTCAAGATCGTCATAGGCGATGACCGGCAGGATCGGGCCGAAGATCTCTTCCCGGTCGATCTCCATCTCGGGGGTGATCGCCTCGATCAGCGTCGGACCCATCTGGCGGCCTTGCGCCGCGCCGTCCAGCGTCACGCGCGCGCCCTTGGCGACGGCGTCGCGCAGCAACCCCGACAGCCGCTCGGCGTGATGGCTGTTCACGATCTGGGCAAGATGCGGGCTGCTGGCACCCTGGCCATAGGAGAGGGCGATCCGCTCGCGCAGCTCGGCAAGGAAGCGCTCCTTGACGTCGCGGTGGACAAAGAGATGATCAGGCGCGATGCAGGTCTGGCCCGCATTGGCGAATTTGCCGAAGGCGATCCATTTTGCAGCATCTTTCAGATCGGCATCCGGCCCGATGATCGTCGGGGATTTGCCGCCCAGTTCCAGCGTGACCGACGCCAGCGTCCGTGCGGCCGCAGCCATGACGATCTTGCCGACCGCGGGGCTGCCGGTGAAAAAGATATGATCGAAGGGCAACGCCAGCAGGGCCTGGGATGCCTCGACGCCGCCCTCGATCACGGTCACGAGGTCGGGTGGAAAGCTCTCTGCAATCAGCCGCGCGATCAGGGCGGATGTGGCCGGCGTCATCTCGGAGGGTTTGATGATCGCGCTGTTGCCCGCCGCGAGCGCCGAGACCAGGGGGCCAAGGGCAAGGCTGAACGGATAGTTCCAGGGGGCGATGATCAGGCAGACGCCACGCGCCTCGGGTCGGATGCGCGCGGTGGTGCCGAGGGTGGCCAGCGTCGGGGCAACGCGGCGCGGGCGCATCCAGCGGCGCAGATGGCGCGACGTGTGGCGGATTTCCTGCATCACCGGGATCAGCTCGGTCAGGATCACCTCTGCCGCGGGCTTGCCGAAATCCTCGGACAGGGCGGCGATGAGTGCGGCCTCGTTGCGGCGGATCGCGTCGGCAAGGCGCGCAAGGGCGTCGCGGCGTGCGCGCAGCCCGAAATCCTGCCGGCGCGCCGCGACACCCGCAGTTTGACCTGCAAAGGCCCGCGCGGCCTGATCCGCGATGCTGGCGGCGCTGTCATCCATTCTGCTGCCCTGCCTGTCTGAGGCTTGTGTTGTGATCCGCAAACGCGCCCCCCCCCCGGCGGAAATGGGCGCGGTCAGGGCGATCATGTGGCGGCTGACGATCCCGGTCAAGGGCCGTTCAGGGCGCGGCGCCCTCGCTCCGCGCAGGCGCCGTCAGTTGTCGTAATATGAGTTATAGGCGCCGTAGCTGTCGCCATATCCGTATTGGCGCATGCCTTTTGCGCTGATC
>CAKSUL010000064.1 GCA_934501475.1 uncultured Roseovarius sp.
TGCTGGCCTTTCTGACCTCCAAGGCGGCGGATGTGGCCGCGACCCTTGGCAATCTGCGCGCCGCCGTGGGCGGCTCGGTCATCGGCGCCGAAGGCGTGGACGAGTTGGCGCAGATCGCCGATCTGCTGGCCGCGCAGGGCTATGGCCCTGACCGCATCGACATCGACCCCTCGGTGGTGCGCGGCCTCGGTTACTATACCGGCCCGGTCTATGAGGCCGAGCTGACCTTTGAGATCCTCGACGAAAAGGGCCGCAAGCGCCAGTTCGGCAGCGTCGCGGGGGGCGGGCGCTATGACGATCTGGTCAAGCGTTTTACCGGGCAATCCGTCCCGGCGACCGGCGTCAGCATCGGGGTGGACCGTCTGCTGGCCGCGTTGCAGGCCAAGGGCCGGATGAGCGCGGATCAGCGCGGGCCGGTCGTGGTCACGGTGATGGATCGCGACCGCATGGCGGATTATCAGGCCATGGTCGGCGAGTTGCGTCAGGCCGGCATCCGCGCCGAGGTCTATCTGGGCAACCCCAAGAATTTCGGCAATCAGTTGAAATATGCCGACATGCGCAACAGCCCCGTCGCGGTGATCGAGGGCGGCGACGAGAAACAGGCCGGCATGGTGCAGATCAAGGACCTGATCCTTGGCGCGCAGATCGCCCAGAGCGCGACACTGGAGGAATGGAAAGAGCGGCCCAGCCAGTTCGAGGTGCCGCGCACCGATCTGGTGGCCAAGGTGCGCGCCATCCTGGAAAGCCAGGGCTGATGTCCGAACCTGCCGATGTCGGCGCAAATGCGCGCGCCCGGATCCGTGCCGAGGCCGCGCGCCTTCGCGCCTGCTTTGAACAGGCCGGGGCGGTGGTGGTTGAAACCCCGATCCTGCAACCGGCGGCGACGCTGCTTGAGCTATATGGCGAGGACATGCGCGCGCGCGCCTATGTGACCTCGGATGCGCTGCGCGGTGAACAGATGCTGCGCCCCGATTTCACCGTTCCGGTTGTCGAAATGCACATGGCCGAGGGTGCCGAGCCCGCGCGCTATACCTATGCGGGTGAGGTGTTTCGCCGTCAGGAGGACGACCCCGCGCGCGCCTCGGAATATCTGCAGGTGGGCTATGAGGTGTTCGAACGCAATGCCCCTGCCCGCTCGGATGCGGAGGTATTCGCGCTGTTTCACCGCATTCTTGCGCCGCTGGATCTGCGCGCGGCGACGGGTGATATCGGCATCCTGATGGCGGCTGTGGACGGGCTCTGCACCACCGAGCGGCGCAAGGCGGCGTTGCGGCGTCACATCTGGCGCCCGCGCCGGTTTCGCGCCCTGATCGAGCGGTTTTCGGGCCGCGCGCCCGTGCCCGCCAGTCGTCTGGCGCTGCTGGCGGCGGATGATCCGTTTGCGGGGGCCGGCGCGATGATCGGCCTGCGCGGGCGCGATGAGATCGAGGCGCGCATCGCTGCCCTGCGCGAGGATGCACAAACGGCCCCGATCTCGGAAAACGAGGTGGCGCTGGTCGATGCCATTCTGGGCATCCGCGCCACCAGCCTCAACGCGCTGGAACGTCTGCGCGACATCGCCGTGGACCTGCCCGCCATCGGCGGCGCGGTTGAACGGCTGGCGGCGCGTCTGGATGCGCTGGCCGATCAGGGCATCGACGTCGGCGCGCTGAATTTCGAGGCCTCTTACGGGCGCACGCAGATGGAATATTACGACGGGTTCGTGTTCGGCTTTTACGCCGAGGCCCGCCCCGACCTGCCCCCGGTCGCCACCGGCGGGCGCTATGACGCGCTGACGCGGCAATTGGGCCGGGGCGACGAGATACCCGCCGTCGGCGGCGTGATCCGCCCCGGGCTGGTCTGGCATCTGGGGACGCAGAACCGGGGAACGCAGACATGAGCATCAAGCTGGGCGTGCCCTCGAAGGGGCGGCTGATGGAAAAGACCTTTCAATGGTTCGCCGCGCGGGGCGTCGAGTTGGGCCGCACCGGGTCAGAACGGGAATATGCGGGCTATGTGGGCGGCATCGGCAATGTCGAACTGATCCTGATGTCGGCGGGCGAAATCCCGCGCGAACTGGCCGCCGGGCGCATCCATCTGGGCGTGACCGGCACCGATCTGGTGCGCGAAAAGCTGGGCCGCTGGCAGGATTCGGTGGCGGTTCTGGCGGAGCTGGGCTTTGGTCAGGCCGATCTGATCCTTGCGGTGCCCGATATCTGGGTCGATGTCAGCACGCTGGACGATCTGGATGCGGCGGCGGCGGCGTTTCGTGCGCGCCACGGATTCCGCATGCGCATCGCCACCAAGTATCACCGTCTGGTGCGCGAGTTCCTGCGCGAAAACGGCGTGGCCGATTATCAGTTGATCGACAGCCAGGGCGCGACCGAAGGCACGGTCAAGAACGAAACCGCCGAGGCCATCGCCGACATCACGTCCACCGGCGACACGCTCCGTGCCAATCACCTGCGGATGCTGGATGACGGTCTGATCCTGAAATCCCAGGCGACGCTGTTCAATGCGCGCAACGCCACCATGTCGCGGGCCGACCGGATGACGCTGAAGGCGCTTAAATCCATGCTTGAGGTGGACTGAACATATCGGTGACATGTGTGGATTTGGGGGCGTATCGCCGCCCTCATGCACAGTAACAGGCCCTTGCGCGCGATGTGCCTGAAACCCATGTGCCTGAAACGCAAACCGGCACCCCCATATGGGGATGCCGGGATGTCATGCGGTCTGTAAACGATCAGAAGCGGAAGGTCGCACGCACCTGAGCGGTGGTCACGTCTGCATCGTAATCGGCAACGCCACCTGGGATGTTCTTGAAGTTGTCGAACTGGTGGTACAGCACTTCGCCACCGATCGAGAAGTTCTGGGTCAGCATGTGCTCGTAGCCGGCACCGATGAAGTAGCCGTCTGCATCGCCAAGCAGGTTGGTGTCAGCGTTGGCATAGCCGCCGGTCCCGTAGAGCAGGCCGTTACCGATCTTGTAACCGCCGCGCAGTTTCAGCCGCCAGATGTTGTCCATCTTCAGTCCGGGGACGGCAGCCGTGCTCAGGCCGATGTCCGTCCAGTCGTAATCGATGCCAGCACCGACAACCCAGTCACCCAGGTCATAGTCGTAACCGGCGATGAGACCACCGATCATGTCGTCGCCATTCGCGGAGAACGGTGCGGCCGGGATCAGGGTGCCGTCGCCGTTGACGTCCGCATAGCCAAGCTGGCCACCGGCGTAGAAGCCGGTCCAGTTGGGGCTGGCGGGCGCGACGGGCGCTGCGGGGATGATTACGGGATCAGCCTCGACCGGCGTGATGGATCCGGCGAGGGCGGGAAAGGCGGCACCAGTGGCCAGGGCCGCTGCGATAAGTGTTGTTTTGCGTAGCATGTTAATGTCCTCATTCTCGGGTTCAGGTCATCTGCGATACCCCTCATGTGGGCCCGCTTGACTGAACAACAAGTGCCCGGCTTGCTTCGTTCCATCAACCCGGTTGAATTTGCGTCGGCGGGCCGCTGCCAAACCATAGGCGAGCCCCTGCCGACCAAACCGAGACCTCAGAAAACTGTTTCATTATCAATAGCTTACATGCATATCACATTATCGAGTGCGGAAAATGGGCGTTGCAAAAATGCGACAGGCGGCATGGATTTTCACAGCACGCCGATATCGGCCAGCGCCGCCGAGAGTGACGCCGGAATCGCATCGTCATCGCGGTGCGTGCGCGACAGGTCCGGCGGGGCATCCGCACCGGCCAGGTAACGCCATCCCTGAAACGGGCGCTTGACCACGGTCGCGGTGCGGATCAGGTCACGATCCAGCACGATCGCACACCGCCGGATGCCATCCGCGCGCACCACCTCATCCAGACGCAGGATGCGCTGACGGCACTGGATATGGCCCTGAATGACCCAATAGATCGAGCCGCCCTGCAGCAATTCATCCGCGCGGCGCGGCCACATGCGCGTCACATGCCGCGGCAGGCCATCCGGCCCCTGCCCCTGCGGGCTGTCATGCCAATTCATCAGATCCTCGACACTGTCGGTGCCGACACTGAGCTTGAGCAGGTTGAGCGGGGCTGGGGGCTGGGCCATTCTGGCTCCTCTTGCGTTGATGGGGTGATCTTATTCCTTTGGCGGGCAAGTTCAATGCGCCCTGCCCCGAAAGCCCGGCAATTCCATCCCCGCCGACGCCGCAAGGGGGCGGCCTTGACCGCTGTGCGCGCGCGCCCTAAACGCATTGCATGGACGTATTGGAAGAGAAAATCGCGCATCTGATGCGCAGCGTGGACGATCTGTCGGACGTGGTGGCGCGCCAGCAATCCGAGATCGACCGCCTGACGCGCCATGTCGCCATGCTGATGCAGCGCGAGGGCGAGCGTGAGGCCAGCGGCGGTCATGCGGTGCTGGGCGACGAGCGCCCGCCACATTACTGAAGCCACATTACCGAGGCCGCATTACCGCGCCCGCCTCAGATCTCCTGCACATCCATCACGCCATCCAGACTTTTGATCGCGCCCTTGATCTGCGGGTTCAGCGCGAAATCCGGACCCGCGTCGATGGTCACCTCGCCGGGCAGATCGGGCGACAGCAGACAGAATTCCACCGGCCCGCGCGGCGCATTGCGTGCGGCCTCGGCGGCACTGGCCAGCACATTGGCCACGGTTGTCACCGCGCCGGGATCATCAAGGAAGATCCGCAAGCCCATGCTGCCGGCATCCGCCACCACCGCGTCGATCGGGGCGACGCTGCGCGCCAGCAGCTTGAGCTGCTCGGCCTCCATGTTGGCCTCGACGGTGATCACCAGATGCGCGCCGGTTTCCAGATGTTCGCGTGATTTCTCAAGCGTCTCCGAGAACATGGTGACCTCATAGCCGCCGGTCGTGTCGCTGAGTTGAACAAAGGCAAAGCGGTTGCCGCGCGCCGATTTGCGTTCCTGCCGCCCGGCCACGACCCCGGCCATTTTCGCCACCAGCGGCGCGCGCGCCGCCAATGTCGTCACCTCGTCCAGCGTCTTGACGTCCTTGCGGCGCAGCGCGCCCATGTAATCGTCCAGCGGATGCCCGGACAGGTAGAACCCCACCGCCTTGAATTCCTCGGTCAGGCGTTCGGCGGGCAGCCAGTCCTCGACCGGGCTGAGGCGCGGTTCGGGCAGGTCATCGCCCGCCTCACCGAACAGCGACACCTGATCCGAGTTCTTCTGGTCATGGATCGCGGCGGAATAATTCATCAGCGCCTCGATGCTGTCGAACATGCGGCGGCGGTTGCGGTCCAGCACGTCAAACGCCCCGGCGCGGGCCAGCATTTCCATCGGCCGCTTGCCGATCCGCTTGAAATCGACCCGGCGCGCCATGTCGAACACCGTGGCAAAGGGACGGTCCCCGCGCCCCTGAACGATCAGTTTCATCGCCTCGACGCCGACGTTTTTCAGCGCCCCCAGCCCGTAATGCAGCGTGCCGTCCCGCACCATGAACGTCGCGTCCGAACGGTTCACGCAAGGCGGCGCCCAGGGCAAGGCCAGCCCCTTTCGGACCTCTTCGAAATAGATCGCCAGCTTGTCGGTCAGGTGAATATCGCAGTTCATCACCCCGGCCATGAATTCGACCGGGTGATTGGCCTTCAGCCATGCGGTCTGATAGCTGACCACCGCATAGGCGGCGGCGTGGGATTTGTTGAAACCGTAGTTGGCGAATTTGTCCAGAAGGTTCCAGACCTCCATCGCCTTGTCCTTGTCCACCCCGTTCTCGGCGGCCCCTTTCAGGAATTTGGGCCGCTCGGCGTCCATCGCCGCCTGAATCTTCTTGCCCATGGCGCGGCGCAGCAGGTCCGCGCCACCAAGGCTATAGCCGGCCATTTCCTGCGCGATCTGCATCACCTGTTCCTGATAGACGATGATGCCTTGGGTTTCGTCCAGGATATGATCGACCGACGGGTGCAGCCCGTCGCGCTCGGACAGGCCGTTCTTGACCTCGCAATATTTCGGGATGTTCTCCATCGGGCCGGGCCGATAGAGCGCGACAAGGGCCACGATATCCTCGATGCAGGTGGGTTTCATGCGCTTGAGCGCATCCATCATCCCTGAGCTTTCCACCTGGAACACCGCCACCGTCCTGGCGCGGGAATAAAGTTCATAGGTCCTGGCATCGTCCAGCGGGATCTGACCGATATCGTTCTCGGCCCCCTCGAAGGGTTCATAAATCGTGCTGCCATCGGCGGCGATATGCAGATCGCGCCCGCCGGCATGGATCTGCTCGATCGCGTTCTGGATCACGGTCAGGGTTTTCAGCCCCAGGAAGTCGAACTTGACCAGCCCCGCCTGCTCGACCCATTTCATGTTGAACTGGGTGGCCGGCATCTCGGAGCGCGGGTCCTGATAGAGTGGCACCAGCTCGTCCAGCGGCCGGTCGCCGATCACCACACCGGCGGCGTGGGTCGAGGCGTTGCGCAACAGCCCCTCGACCTGCATCCCGTATTTCAGCAGCCGGTCGACGACCTCCTCGTTGCGCGCTTCCTCGCGCAGACGGTCCTCCTGCGCCAGCGCCTGCTCGATGCTGACGGGTTTGACGCCCTCGACCGGGATCATCTTGCTGAGGCGGTCCACCTGCCCGTAGGGCATCTGCAACACGCGCCCGATGTCGCGCACCGCGGCCTTGGACAGAAGCGCGCCGAAGGTGATGATCTGCCCCACCCGGTCACGGCCATATTTCTCCTGCACATAATGGATCACCTCTTCGCGCCGGTCCATGCAGAAGTCGATGTCGAAGTCCGGCATGCTGACCCGCTCGGGGTTCAGGAACCGCTCGAACAGCAGCGAATAACGCAGCGGATCAAGGTCGGTGATGGTCAGCGCATAGGCCACGAGGCTGCCCGCGCCCGAGCCACGCCCCGGCCCCACCGGGATGTTCTGATCCTTGGCCCATTTGATGAAATCGGCAACGATCAGGAAATAGCCGGGAAAACCCATGCCCTCGATGATATCCAGCTCGAATTCGAGACGTTTTTCATATTCCTCGACGCTGGCGGCATGCGGGATCACGGCCAGCCGCGCGGCCAGCCCCGCCTTGGCCTGACGGCGCAGCTCGTCCACCTCATCATCGGCGAATTTCGGCAGGATCGGGTCGCGCCGATATGCGCCAAAGGCACAGCGGCGCGCGATTTCGACGGTGTTCTCGATTGCTTCGGGCAGGTCGGCAAACAGCGTCGCCATTTCGCGCGGCGATTTGAAATAATGCTGCGGCGTCAGGCGGCGGCGCGGCGCGGATTGATCGACATAGGCCCCCTCGGCCACGCACAGCATCGCGTCATGCGCCTCATACATCGACGCCTTGGGGAAATAGACATCGTTGGTCGCCACCAGCGGCAGGTCCATCGCATAGGCCATTTCGACAAACCCGCGCTCGCTCAGCCGCTCGGCCTCGGGCAGGCCGCTGTCACCGGGGTGGCGCTGCAATTCGACATAGAGCTGGTCCGCGAACGCCGCCGCCAGCCGCGTCATCAGCGCCTCGGCAGCCGGGCGTTGGCCAGCCTGCAACAACCGCCCCACCGGCCCGTCAGGCCCGCCGCTCAGGCAGATGAGCCCGGCACTGTGGCGGGCAAGATCCTCGGCCGTGACATGGGGCAATTGCCCGTCGCCGCGCAGATAGAGGCAGGAATTCAGCTTCATCAGGTTTTCGTAACCCGCCTCGTTCTGCGCCAGCAGGACCAGCGGCGCGGGCGGTTTGACCCGCTCGCCGGGGGCGGGCGTGACATAGGCGAGATCGACCTGACAGCCCATGATCGGCTGGATGCCGGCGGCCTGCGCGCCCACGGCGAATTCAAGCGCGGCAAACATGTTGTTGCTGTCCGTCACCGCCACGGCGGGCATCCCGGCCTCGGCGCAAAGGGCGGGCAGGCTTTTCAGCCGCACGGCCCCCTCGAGAAGGGAATATTCGGTATGCACGCGCAGGTGAATGAATCGGGGTTGGTTGCTCATGCGCGCAGCTTAGTGCGTTTCACCGGCGGGCGGAAACAGCAATCTGGCCGATCCCGGCGCGGATCGTCCAAACCCCTGCGCCAAATGATGAATCCGGGTGCGCAGGCGTGCCTGCCGTTTCCCCCCTTGCCAAGGGTCGGCGCGCACGCGTAGCTTTCATTGGGCGGCTTTGGTAAGCGACAAAGGGGGGCACATGGAGATTTCTTTTCGACTGAACGGCGCGCCCGTGACCCTAAGCGATGTCGCGCCCGGCGACACGGTGCTGGATTGGCTGCGCGAGGTGCGCGGCCTGAGAGGTACCAAGGAGGGCTGCAACGAGGGCGATTGCGGCGCCTGCACGGTGCTGGTCACCGATGAGACCGGCGCGCGGCCGCTGAATGCCTGCATCCTGCTGATCGCGCAACTGCATGGCAAATCGCTGCGCACGATCGAGGGTATTTCCGGCCCCGACGGCGCGTTGCACCCGGTTCAGGCCAGGATGATCGAACATCACGGCTCGCAATGCGGCTTTTGCACGCCGGGATTCGTGGTGTCGATGGCGGCGGCGCATCTTGATGGCGCGCGCGACCATGACACGGCGCTGGCGGGGAACCTGTGCCGTTGCACCGGCTATGCGCCGATCATCCGCGCCGCCGAGGCCGCCGCCCCCGCCCCGGTGCCCGACTGGATGAGTGAGACCGCCGTGACCGCCCCTGCGCTGCGGGAACTGCCCGAGACGGCGGATGCGCTGGCCGACTTGCTGCTTGAGATGCCCGAGGCGCGGATCGTTGCCGGGGCCACGGATGTGGGCCTCTGGGTGACCAAGGCGCTGCGCGACATCGCGCCTGCGGTGTTCCTGCACCGCTGCACGGACCTGCAACAGATCGAACTCGGCGATGAGGTGCTGCGCATCGGCGCCGGCGTCACCATCGCGCGGCTGTTGGCGGTGATGCGGGATCTGCACCCCTCGTTCGCGGACATGCTGCGGCGCTATGGATCGGCGCAGGTGCGCGCGGCGGCGACGCTGGGGGGCAATATCGCCAATGGCTCGCCGATCGGGGACGGCGCGCCGGCGCTGATCGCGCTTGGGGCCACTTTGCATCTGCGGCGCGGCGACATGCGGCGCGAGTTGGCGCTTGAGGATTTCTTTCTGGATTATGGCAAGCAGGATCTTGCGCCTTCGGAATTCATCGAGGCGATCAGCGTCCCGCGTCAGGCGGACCGGTTGCATTGTCACAAGCTGTCCAAGCGGCTGGATCAGGATATTTCCGCTGTGTGCGGCTGTTTCAACATCGCTGTCTCCGGCGGCCGCGTCAGCGAGGCGCGCATCGCCTATGGCGGCATGGCCGGCACGCCCAAGCGCGCCCATGCCGCCGAGCGCGCCCTGATCGGGCAGGCCTGGACCGGCGACACCGTCGCGCGCGCGGCCGAGGCGCTGCGC
>CAKSUL010000065.1 GCA_934501475.1 uncultured Roseovarius sp.
AGGTAACGCTCTACCCCTGAGCTACACCCGCGTCCTTGGGTGAGCCGTGAGATATAAACTCTGGGCCGATGCTGCAAGAGCAATCTTCACCTTTTGCAGAAGTTTTTTGCCCCAGGCCCGAAAACCCCGTGCAACCCCCACCCGGGCGCGCGTTTCGCGCGGCGCAAATCCGGGGTGGAGGCATGGTTCTGGCGTTCAGGATTGCGGCGGCAGGGGCAGGTAATAGCAGATCGCGATGCGCACCGCACCGCCGCTGAACGTGCCACCATTGGCGCTGAGGCGGATCGAACTCGCGCTGGTGAAGGGCGTCGGCGCAATGATGCCCAGACCGGTGCTGTTCTGGCCGGTGCCAAGGGCCGCGCCGAACTGATCGACATCCGCCGCCGTGCCCAGATCAAAGCTGGCAGCACCCGTGACGGCGGTGGTGACGCGCGTCGAGACGTTGAACACGATCGCCCCTGCCGGGATCTGGATCGCGCTGTCGACATGGCTGCCCGCGGTGGTGGCGACATTTTCCTCAAGCATCATCATCTGCATCAGCGCGCCCTTGGCCGAGCGCGCAGCCCCCAGGACCGGCGTGGTGTTGCGCACGAACCCCGATTTCATGTGCAGGCACAGCGACGCGGTGCTGTTGGCCTCGGTATAGGTGGGGGCGGCGTAGAACAGATGCTCGGTCGCGTCGGGGCAGCCCCATCCGCCGCCGCCATAATAAAGGATGCGCGCCGCGCCCGAATCCCAGCCGCTGAGCGCGACAAAGGGCTTGTGGCCCGCATTGTAGCGCCCGACCGAGAACAGCCCGCCCTGGTCGCCCGGCGCGCCCAGCACGAGGGCGGTATAGGCGCTGTTGGTGTTGTGGGCATAGGCCTCGCGGCGCACCATCAGCGCGCCGCCCGCATCGACCGTTCCTGCGCCTGTGTTGGGGGCGGCCCCGCCAAAGGCGACATTGCCGCTGGATCTGTCGATATGCACGGCCGTGGTATAGGCGCTGCCATCGGGCGAGACCTTGAACACCGTGTCGTCATCGCCAAACAGCCCGATCAGCGCGCGGGTGCTGTAGCCGGTCTGAAGCGTCAGCCCGGTATCGTCGCCGCTGGCGTCCTTGTTGGTGACCAGCAACATCGAGCCGTTGCCCGGCGTGATGTCGTCATGGCTGAACAGCGCCTGATCGGTCTTGACCGCCAGGCGGTTGCCCGCATCGGGCGTGGTATTGACGCCCAGCATCGGCAGGGTGCCGTCGGACAGGATGCCAAGGCCCGCGCTGGCCCAGCCCGCGCCGTCAAACAGCAGAACTCCGCCGCTGTCGCGATCATAGGCCTGCCAGCCCTCTGCGGGGGCGAAGAACTGCCATGCGGTGCCGTCCCACAGCGCGACGCTGTGATCCTGCCCGGCCCATGGCCCGGTGCCGCCGGTGGCGACGATCCAGCGCGCGCCCTCGGCGGGGGCGGGGCCGGCGGGGGGCGCGCTCAGCGCCGCGCTGTGCACGGATAGCTGCACGACCGCATCCAGCCGCCTCAGGGCCTCGTTATGGGTGACGTGCTTTTGCGCCTGTGACGGCTGGATATAGGGAAGGGAAAGATTGGCTGAAACGTCGGTCATGTGGCCCCCGGACAGGATGTGAACTCTGCGGGCAGCATTGTGAGAAACGGTTAGCAAATGGATAGGGCGGCGCACGGTGGCTTGGCGGCGCGCGCCGCGCCCGCTCAGGCGTAGTGCAGGATGCGCCGGTCGGGCAGGCCGAAATCCTCGGAATGGACGATCACGCCACCCTTGTGCAGCAGCAGGATGCCATAGGCGCCCGGCTCATCCACCGAGGCGTGGCTGTCGGCCCCGCCCAGCATCATCGGCGCCTGATGGCAGGTGCCCTTGAGGACCGCCGCCGGGATGCCGCCGGCGCTGGTCGAGATGGTGCGGTGGATATGGCCGCTGACGATCTGGCGGACATTGCCATGACGCGCCAGCAGATCCAGCAGCGCGCCCCTGTCGCGCAGCCCGATCCGGTCCATCGCCGGAAATCCCACATCCATCGGCGGGTGATGGGTGAACAGCACCACCGGACGCGCGCCCGCATCACGCAGCGCCGCATCCAGCCATGCCAGCCGCGCGCCGCACAAGATCCCGCCATGGGGAATGCGCGGCGCCTCGTCCAGCGTGTCCAGCATGATCAGGCGATGCGCGCCCACATCCGCGACCCCCTGCACGAATCCCGCCTCACATAGCGGGGCATCCTCGAACACCGCGCAGAACTGCGCGCGCCGGTCGTGATTGCCCAGCATCAGATCGACCGGAACCGGGCAGTCGCGCAGCGCCTGTCGCAGGCGGCGATATTGCGCGATCTCTCCGTCATGGGTCAGATCGCCGGCAATGACGATGCGCGCCGCGTCAGGGTGATGCGCAAGCGCATGGGCCAGCCCGGCCGCAAAGCGCGCGCCGGGGTCGAGATGGCCGATCAACCGGCCCTCCTCGACAAAATGGATGTCGGTAAAGATCAGCACCTTGTCCAATGCCGCACCCTCCCATTGCGCGTGTGTCGGCCGGTCCCTGTGGCGGGGCTATTCCAATTCGATCAGCAGGTCCTTGGCGTCGATCTGGCCGCCGGGCTGGACATGGACGGCCTTGACCACCGCGTCGCGCTCGGCGTGGATGCCGGTTTCCATCTTCATCGCCTCGATGGTCAGCAGCAGATCGCCCTTCCTGACCGTCGCGCCGTAGGTGGCGACGACGCTGGCGACGACGCCGGGCATCGGCGCGCCGATATGGCAGGGGTTGGCATGGTCGGCCTTGGGATGCGCGGCGGTCTGGGATTTGAACAGACGGTTGGGCACCCGGATGACGCGGGGCTGGCCGTTCAGTTCAAAGAACACACGGACCTCGCCATCCTCGCCGGTTTCGCCGACGGTCTGCAGGCGGATTTCAAGGGTCTTGCCGGGGTCGATCTCGGCGGTGATTTCCTCTCCGGGCTGCATTCCGTAAAAGAACGTGCGCGTCGGCAGGCTTCGCACCGGCCCATAGAGACGGTGGCGGCCCATGTAATCCAGAAACACCTTGGGATACATGAGATAGCCGTTCAGATCCTCGCTGTCGATGGGACGGCCCTCTAGTTCCTGGCTCAGCTTGGCGCGGGTCGCTTCCAGATCGACGGCGGGCAGGCGCGCGCCGGGGCGGGTGGTGTCGGGGGCGGCCCCCTTGAGCACCTTGCGCATGATCCCCTCGGGAAAGCCGCCGGGCGGCTGGCCCAGATTGCCGCGCATCATGTCCACGACCGACTCGGGAAAGGCGAGGTCGGTGTCGGGGTCTTCGACATCGGCGCGGCTCAGCCCCTGAGAGACCATCATCAGCGCCATGTCGCCCACCACCTTGGAGGAGGGCGTGACCTTGACGATGTCGCCGAACATCCGGTTCACATCGGCATAGGTGCGCGCCACCTCGGGCCAGCGATCCTCAAGCCCGAGACTGCGCGCCTGCGCCTTGAGGTTGGTGAACTGGCCACCGGGCATTTCATGCAGATAGACCTCGGAGGCGGGGGCGGCCAGACCGCTCTCGAAGGCCAGGTATTGCGCGCGCACCTGTTCCCAGTAATCCGACATGGCGCGCACGGCGGCAATGTCGATGCCGGTGGCGCGTTCGGTATGTTCCAGCGCCTCGATGATCGAGCCGAGACAGGGCTGCGAGGTGCCCCCCGAAAACGCGTCCATCGCCGCATCGACCGCATCCACGCCCGCATCGGCAGCGGCAAGGATCGTCGCCCCGGCGATGCCCGACGTGTCATGGGTGTGGAAATGCACCGGGATGTCCAGCTCATCCTTGAGCGCCTTGACCAGCACCCGCGCCGATGCGGGCTTGAGCAGCCCGGCCATGTCCTTCAGTCCCAGGATATGCGCGCCGGCGCCCTGCAATTCCTTTGCCATCGAGACATAGTATTTCAGGTCGTATTTCGCCCGGTCCGGATTCAATATGTCGCCGGTGTAGCAGATCGTGCCTTCGCAGATGCGCCCGGTCTCATTGACCGCATCCATGGCGACGCGCATGTTTTCCACCCAGTTGAGCGAATCGAATACCCGGAACAGATCGACGCCGGTCTCGGACGCCTGGCGGACGAATTCACGCACCACATTGTCGGGATAATTCGTATAGCCCACCCCGTTGGAGGCGCGCAGCAGCATCTGGGTCAGCAGATTGGGCATGTGCGCGCGCAGGTCGCGCAGGCGCTGCCACGGGCATTCCTGCAGGAACCGGTAGGCCACGTCGAATGTGGCCCCGCCCCAGCATTCGACGCTGAACAGTTGCGGCAGGTTGGCGGCATAGGCCGGAGCCGCGCGCAGCATGTCGATCGAGCGCATCCGCGTCGCCAGCAAGGACTGATGCCCGTCGCGCATGGTGGTGTCGGTCAGCAACAGCCGTTTCTGCGCCAGCATCCAGTCGGCGACGGCCTTGGCGCCCTTCTCCTCAAGCAGCGTCTTGGTTCCGGGGGCGATGTTGGCGCCGATCGCGGGCGCGCGCGGCGGTTTCAGATCCGGGTCGGGGCGCGCGCGGCCCTGGGTTTCGGGATGACCGTTCACCGTGATGTCGGCGATATAGGTCAGCACCTTGGTGCCCCGGTCGCGGCGGCGCGAGAAGGTGAACAGTTCGGGCGTCTCGTCGATGAATTTGGTGGTGTATTCATTGTTGAGGAATGTCGGGTGCTTCAGCAGGTTCTCGACAAAGGCGATATTGGTGCTGACGCCGCGAATGCGGAATTCGCGCAAGGCACGGTCCATCCGCGCGATCGCCGCCTTGGGGGTCTGCGCATGGGCGGTCACCTTGACCAGCAGGCTGTCATAATAGCGCGTGATCACCCCGCCCGAATAGGCCGTGCCCCCGTCCAGCCGGATCCCCATGCCCGTGGCGCTGCGATAGGCGGTGATGCGGCCGTAATCGGGGATGAAGTTGTTTTGCGGGTCTTCGGTGGTGATCCGGGTCTGAAGCGCGTGCCCGTTCAGGCGGATGTCGTCCTGGCTGGGCTTGCCGGTGGCCTCGGCGATGGTCTTGCCCTCGGCAATGCTGATCTGGGCCTGCACGATGTCGATGCCGGTCACTTCCTCGGTGACGGTATGTTCGACCTGCACGCGCGGGTTCACCTCGATGAAAAAGAACTGCTGGCTGTCCATGTCCATCAGGAATTCGACGGTGCCGGCGCATTCGTAATTCACATGTTTGCAGATGCGATAGCCCAGCTGGCAGATCTCTTCGCGCTGCGCGTCGCTCAGGTAGGGGGCGGGCGCGCGCTCGACCACCTTCTGGTTGCGCCGCTGCACGCTGCAATCGCGCTCGAACAGGTGATACATGTTGCCATGCTTGTCGCCCAGGATCTGCACCTCGACATGGCGGGCGCGCTGGATCATCTTTTCCAGATACCCCTCGCCATTGCCGAAGGCGGCCTCGGCCTCGCGGCGGCCCTCGAGCACCTTTTCCTCCAGCTCGGCCTCGCAGTAGATCGGGCGCATCCCGCGCCCGCCGCCGCCCCATGACGCCTTGAGCATGAGCGGATAGCCGATCTTTGCCGCCTCGCGCCGGATGGCGTCCATGTCATCGCCCAGCACCTCAGTGGCGGGGATGACCGGCACGCCGGCCTCGATGGCGATGCGCCGCGCACTGGCCTTGTCGCCCAGCTGGCGCATGGTCCTGGCCTGCGGGCCGATAAAGGTGATCCCGTTGGCGACGCAGGCATCGACGAAATCGGGGTTCTCGGACAGTAGCCCATAGCCGGGATGGATGGCATCCGCCCCACATTCCAGCGCGACGCGGATGATCTCGTCGATGCTGAGATAGGCGGCGACCGGGCCAAGGCCGGCCCCGATGCGATAGGCCTCGTCGGCCTTGAACCGGTGCAGCCCCAGCTTGTCCTCTTCGGCAAAGACCGCGACCGTGCGTTTGCCCATCTCATTGGCGGCGCGCATGATGCGGATGGCGATCTCGCCACGGTTGGCAATCAGGATCTTGCGGAATTCAGTCACTGGTCTGGTCCCCCCCGAGGTGTCGCGAAACATCCCCGCGGATCGGCATGCAGGGATGATCTGTCGTTGCCGCAGCGCAGCAACCATGGAACGGTTGTAGAAGTTGAACAGCGTCCGCGCAATGCCGCTGCGACCCATTTCAACCGTTCGCGACAAATTCCGGCCCTGCGCCGGTCAGCCCGTCAGGCACCAGACGCGCGCGGACATCCTGCAGGGTCCGTGTGCCCAATTGCCCCATATTGGCCACCAGATCGGCGCGCAGGATATCCACCAGATGCGCCGGCCCCGACGTGCCCAGAGCCGCCAGCGCATAATGCCAGGCCCGCGCCAGCATCACGTAGTCCGCACCAAGCGCGATGGCGCGCAGGATGTCCAGCCCGCCGGTGATGCCGCTGTCCATGATGATCGGCAGGTCGGTCAGGGCGCGGATCCGGGGCAGGATCTCGATCGTGGTCGGTGCGGCGTCGAACTGCCGCCCGCCATGGTTCGAGACCCAGAGCGCGTCGACCCCGGCCTCTTGCAGCCGGGCAACGGGGGCCGGGTCCAGAACGCCCTTGACGATCAGCGCGCCGTCCCATTCATCGCGCAGCCAGCGCAGATAATCCCAATCCGGCGAGGTGCGCAGCAGATAGCCCGCATGACCGGTCGAGGACAGGCCCTTGGTGCCGCCCGAATAGCTGTCGATCAGACGCATCCGGGGCATCCCCATGCGCGCCATGCCAAGCGCCCATGCCGGGCGCATCGCGACCTGCGCCAACAGGCGCGGCGTCAGGCGCGGCGGCTGCGTCAGCCCCGAGCGCACCTGCCGTTCCCGCCGCGACGCCACCGGCACATCCAGCGTCAGGACCAGCCCGGTAAAGCCCGCATCGCGCGCCCGCTTCAGCATGTCGCGCCGCGTGTCCGGGTCTTTGGGCGGATAGAGCTGAAACCACGCCGGATCGCCCAGACAACCCTTCAGATCCTCGGGCGCCTGGCTGGCGACGGTGGACAATGTGTAAGGCACGCCCGCATCCCGCGCCGCGCGCGCCAGGTGGCGCTCGGCATCGGGCCAGATCAGCCCGGACATGCCCACAGGCGCCACCCCGAAAGGCAGCGGCAGGGTCTGGTCCAGCAATGTCGTGCTGAGGTCGGGGGTGAAATCGCCATGCAGGACCGAAGGCATCAGCGACACGCGCCTGAACGCGGTTTCGCTTTCATAGCGGGTGTGCTCAAGGCCGGTGCCGCTGTCCAGATATTCCCAGACGAAACGCGGCAGGCGCGTCTTGGCCTTGGCCTTGAGATCGCTCAATCCGGGGTAGGTCGCATGTAAATCCATGGCCGCCATTTGCGTCAAGGCCGCCGGGTTTGTCCAGACCCCAAAAACCGCCCCTTGCGATGCGCGAAAAACTGTGAACAACCCGTTGCAGAGGGCGCGAAAATGAAAGGGCGGATCACATGCAGGCGGCACTGGCAGGTTTTGCGCTTGGGCTTTCGCTGATCCTGGCGATCGGGGCGCAGAACGCATTCGTGCTGCGTCAGGGGCTGCGGCGCGACCATATCCTGGCGGTGGTGCTGTGCTGCGCGATCTCGGATGCGGTTCTGGTGACGGCGGGGGTCTATGGCTTTGGCGCACTGGCGCAGGCGGTGCCGGGGCTTGAGGCCGCCATGCGCTATGGTGGTGCGGCGTTTCTGCTCTGGTATGGGCTGCGCAACTTCGTGGCCAGTTGGCGCGGCGGCGAGGCGATCGGCGACGCTCGCGGCACCGGCAGCCTGCGCGCGGCGCTGCTGACCTGTCTGGCGCTGACCTGGCTCAATCCGCATGTCTATCTGGATACGGTGGTCCTGCTCGGCTCGATCTCGGCGCAATATGCGGACAAGGCGGGCTTTGCCGCCGGGGCGGTAGCGGCCAGTTTCACGTTCTTCTTCGCGCTCGGCTATGGCGCGCGGGTTCTGGACCCGCTGTTTCACAAACCCGGCGCATGGCGTGTGCTGGATGCGCTGGTGGGGCTGATCATGTGGGCGATCGCATTCAAGCTGCTGGTCTGAGAGCGGTGGTGGCGATGCGGGCGGGCGTGGGCGCTGTGTTGCACGGATGGATGAGTATTTGGACAAAGAAGAAGGGCAGGGCGGCGCGGGAAAACATTGCTCGACTTTCCCGGGGGATTGTTCTTTGAATGCACCCATGAGCACAGCAAGAACAGCGCGCCCCGGCTGGGGCATTTTCTGGATGGTCGTGACCGGTCTTCTCTTTGTGGGGGTCACGGCCCTGGTCAAGGTCCTCGGACCTCGCGTCCCGGCACCTCAGGCCGCATTCCTGCGGTATCTCATGGGGTTGGTGTTCTTGTTGCCGATGGCGCGCATCCTGCTGCGCGCCACATTCAGCCGACGCCTGCTGGGGGTTTTCGCGCTCCGCGGGCTGGCGCACACATTGGGTGTGGCGCTGTGGTTTTTCGCCATGGCGCGGATCCCGATCGCGGATGTCACGGCGATGAATTATCTCTCGCCCATTTATGTCACCCTCGGCGCGGCGCTCTTTCTGGGCGAACATCTGGCATTTCGACGGGTCATGGCGATTGTCGTGGCGTTGATCGGGGCGCTGATCATCCTGCGGCCCGGTTTCCGCGAGGTCGGACCGGGGCATCTTGCGATGTTGTTCACGGCGGTGTTCTTCGGGGCCTCTTACCTTCTGGCCAAGCTGGCCAGTGAGGATGCATCGCCTGCCCTGATCGTCGCGATGCTGTCGATAACCGCGACCATCGGGCTGGCGCCGCTGGCCGCCCTTGACTGGGTCACGCTGACCGCAATGGAATTGATGATCCTGTTCGGCGTCGCCTGTCTGGCCACCACGGGGCATTTCACCATGACATTGGCGTTTCGTGCCGCCCCGCTCACGGTGACGCAACCGGTGACGTTCCTGCAACTGGTCTGGGCGGTTGCACTGGGGGCGCTGGTCTTCGGCGAAGGCGTGGATTTCTATGTCGTGCTCGGCGGGATGTTCATCGTCGGCTCGATCAGCTTCATCTCGTGGCGCGAGTCCATTTCGAAACGCCAGGCGATCACGCCCTCCACCCACGCCACGAAAGTATGACCGAACCCGGCATCCGCCGCCCTGTTTCTTCTGGCCTGAAAATATCTCGGGGGAGGCGGTGAAAATCCCGGAGGGTTTTCGCCGTCGGGGGCAGCGCCCCATGAAAAAAACCAGTGCGGCGCAGCCGCGCGATTGGATCACGTGGATCAGACCGGGAGGCTGGCAAGCGAAAACCCCCCGATGCGGGGCACCGGGGGGCATGGGCTGCTATTCAGCGGGGGTGGCGCCTAGGCGAACCACC
>CAKSUL010000066.1 GCA_934501475.1 uncultured Roseovarius sp.
CCGTGGCCAAGGCGCTGGATTTCGTCCGCCAGATCCGCAAGACGCCGATCGTGGTCAATGACGCGCGGTTCTTCTACGCCAACCGCTGCATCATTCCCTATATCAACGAGGGCATCCGCATGGTCGCCGAGGGCGTGGCCCCCGCGCTGATCGACAATGCCGCGCGCCAGCTGGGGTTCCCGGTGGGGCCGCTGCAACTGGTCGATGAGACCTCGATCGATCTGGGGGCCAGGATCGCCCGCGCCACCCGCGCGGCGATGGGGGATGACTATCCCGATGGCGCGGTGGACGAGGTGATCTTCTGGATGGAGGAACAGGGCCGTCTGGGGCGCAAATCCCGCGCCGGGTTCTATGACTATGACGACAAGGGCAAGAGGCAGGGCTATTGGCCCGGTCTGGCGGCGCAATATCCGCTGGCGGATGAACAGCCGGATCTGATCACGGTCCAGCACCGCCTGATGTTCGCGCAGGTCCTCGAGGCGGTGCGCGCATTGGAAGAGGGTGTGCTTGAGGATATCCGCGAAGGCGATGTCGGTGCGATCCTCGGCTGGGGCTTTGCGCCGTGGTCGGGCGGGCCGTTCTCGTGGCTGGACATGCTGGGCACGCCCTATGCCGCGGCGCGTTGCGATGAACTGAGCGAGGCGTTCGGCCCCCGCTTTGCCACGCCCGACCTGCTGCGCGAGATGGCTGCAAAGGATCAGGGCTTCTACAGCCGCTTTGCCCCGTCCGATCAGGCCGCCTGAGCCGACGCAAATCCCCGCCGCCCCCTCGATACAAACCGGGGGGCGGCGGCCCCCGGTCCTGTCAGAACGTATAGCCGAACCGCGCGATATCCTCGGCGCACAGGGCCGCAACCAGATCCGCATCACCCGTGGTATAATAAGGGCGATAATCCCGCCCCCGTGGTGAGGCGTTTTCACGCGGCAGCGCCAGTTCGAACCCCAGATGCGCCCAGAGCGGGGCCGCATCCGCATCGAGATGCTCCAGCCGGATATAGGCATCGCAGTGCTCCGCCCCGCTGGCACCGCGCATATAGTGGCCATAGGGCGCGGCGCGCAAGGATAGTTGCGTCTCGGGCGCATTCAGGAAACCGGAAAACCCGACGCGCGCCGCCAGATGCACCGCCGGGTGATCAAAGCTGCGGGTGCGCAGCCAATGATAATAGCTGACCAGCCGATCCCAGGGATTGCGCACAAGGGTAAAGGTGAACGCCTGCGCGATCTGCGCCTGTGGCACCAGCCCCTCGATATCGGCCAGGGTCGAGTGTTTCCACACCCGCCCGCGCGCGCCCGCACCATCCAGCCGCCTGCGCCGCCTGCGCGCCTTGGGCGTGTCGCCGATCAGGATGTCGTCCTTCATCGCCCGCCCCTCCAGTGCCAGCGCCATCGAGGTGCCGCCGGTCTTGGGGATGTGAACGAAAATGTAGTTGCGCCCGCGCGAAATGATCATGTCGGCAAGGCTACAGGCTCGCCACCCCGGCTTGAAGTGCCCGGCGCAAAGAATTCTCCGCAATTCCATGACCCTGATCTGGTGGCGCGCAGGCATAAGTGCACCGCGTTTTTCCATTTTCCCGCCTCAGGAAAACCGCAAACGTCGTTAAGGTCAGCGCATGATTGTTGCCCTGCTTCTGTTTGCCCTGTCGCTTGGCGGTCTTCTGGCCGCGTTGCTGCAACCCGGCCTTGAGGATCTGATCCTGCCCGCCGCCCCCGCGGCGCTGGCAAGCGCGTTTCTGCTGCTGCGCGCCTTTCTGCGGCGGGACCGGGGCGCGGCATGGGTGCTGCTGGATGGCTCGAACGTCATGTATTGGAAGGGCAATACCCCCGCGCTTGAGACCCTGCATGAGGTTCTGGGCCGAATCAGCCGTGAGGGCTATCGCCCCTTGGTGGTGTTCGATGCCAATGCGGGCTATCTTCTGAAGGGTCGCCATGCCAATGACCGATCCTTTGCCGCGATGCTGAACCTGCCCGAAAACCAGATCAAGGTATCGCCGCGCGGCACCCCGGCCGATCCGATCCTTATGGACGCCGCGCGCAAGCTGAAGGCGCCGATCGTCACCAATGACCGCTATCGCGACTGGCAGGACAGCCACCCCGAACTGCACAGCCCCGGCCATCTGATCAAGGGCGGGTTCCGCAACGGCGCGCTCTGGCTGGACCTGCCTTCGCAGGCACAATAGCGGCGCGGTGCAACCCGCGTCAGGGTGCGACCGGGGCTGAGCGTGCAAAACGCCGGTGACATTGCTTTCAAATTGCGCGATCACCTGTTCAGGCGTCCGGTTTTCAAAGGAGTGTGCCGCACCATGAAACCCAAGATCATCACCACCCTGGCCAGCTATGACCGCCACCAGTTCAGCGCGGACGTGATCGCCGGGATCACGGTTGCCATGGTGGCGCTGCCGCTCAGCCTTGCCATTGCCATCGCCTCGGGGGCGGGGCCGGAAAAGGGGCTGGTGACGGCGATTGTCGCGGGATTGCTGATCTCGCTTCTGGGGGGCAGCCGGGTGCAGATCGGCGGGCCGACCGGCGCGTTCATCGTGGTGGTTTACGGCGTCATTGCAACGCATGGCTATGACGGGCTGGTGCTGGCGACGTTGATGGCCGGGGTGATCATGCTGATCGCGGGCTATCTCAAGGCGGGCAACCTTGTCGCCTTTGTCCCCGAGCCGGTGATCAACGGCTTTACCATCGGCATCGGCGTCATCATCGCCACCAGCCAGCTCAAGGATATTTTCGGCCTCACCGTGGCCGAGGTTCCGGCCGAATTCATCGCCAAGATCCAAACCCTCTGGGGCGCGCGTGACGGGGTGAATGGCGGCGCGCTGCTGATCGGGGTGGTCACCATGGTGCTGATCGTCAGCTTGCGCCGACTTGCGCCCCGGTTTCCGGGGCTGATCGTGGCGGTGGGGGTCACGTCGCTGGCCTGCGTGCTGTTTGCGCTGCCTGTCGATACGATCCAGTCGCGCTTTGGCGCGCTGCCCTCCACCCTGCCGATGCCCGCCCTGCCCGACATCTCGCTGGCGCGGATGGTTGAATTGCTGCCCTCGGCGCTGATCATCGCCTTTCTGGCCAGCATCGAATCGCTGCTCTCGGCGATGGTGGCGGACCGGATGATCGACGGGCGCCACCGCCCCAATGCCGAAGTGCTTGCGCAAGGGTTCGCCAATATCGGCTCGGCGCTGTTTGGCGGGCTGCCCGCCACCGGGGCCATCGCGCGCACCGCCACGAATGTGCGTGCCGGCGGCAAGACGCCGGTCGCCGGGGTCGTCCATGCGCTGACCATCCTGCTGGTCATGCTGGTCGCGGCCCCGCTGGCGGGATATCTGGCGATGCCGGCGCTGGCCGGGCTGCTGATCCTGACCGCCTGGAACATGAGCGAGCCGCATAAATGGCGCGGCTACATGCGGCTGCCGCGGATCTCGGACCGGGTGCTGCTGGTGCTGACGCTGGTGCTGACGGTGCTTGCCGATCTGACGGTGGCGATCGGGGTCGGTGTGTTCATCGGGCTGGCGTTGCGGCTGCGCCGCCATAATGTCGGGATGGAAAAGGACTGGACCCCGCCCGAGCGCTGAGCGCGCGCCGCGCTCAGCCGCCGCCGGCCCCGAACACCAGCATCATCAGCTCAAGCTGGCGAAACAACAGCACCAGCGCCGCGTTCAGCGCCCATGCGATGGTCAGGAACCGGGCGAACTGGCTCCAGATCGTCTCCTGCGCCAGCGCGCAGCGCCAGATCGCAACCAGGATCCACAATGTGTAAAACCCGCCCAGGATCAGCATCCCCTGCTGGCCCGCCAATTGGCCCTGCAGCACGGTGGTCGCATAGAGCAGAATCAGGATCGAACTGACCCCGACACCGTAGATCCAGAACACGACCCATAGCCGCGCATCGCCCCGCCAGGCGCGTATCTCGGGCGCAAAGACAAGCGCAAGAAGCTGCCACAACCCGCCATCCGGTTCTGATCGTGGTTCCATCTGCGCCCACCCCGTCAACTGTTCAGATCCGCCAGTGCCCACCCGGACTCTATCACGGACGCGCCCGCATCAGCGTGCGCAAATACGCCACGAAGGCCAGCGTCCAGGCCGCCAGCGCAACCCATGTGAACACCACCGGCAAGGTTGTGAGGAAATGGAACTCCATCGCATGCGCCATCTGAAAGGTGCTGACCGCATACATCCCCAACGGGAACACCGCGCCCCAATAGAGCGGATCATAGGTCAGCGGGAACCGCTTGTAGACATGCCGCCAGATCCCCAGGATGACCAGCATCGGAATCCACCATGTCCCGGTCGCCCAGTAAAAGATGGTGAACCCCTTCATGAACGGCACGATCGAATGCAGGAACGGCGCATCCTGCGAATTGCTGATCAGCAATGACCCCGCGAGCGTCGAAATCGCCATCGCCCCCATGTTGATCCAATAGGGCGGCGACAGATCGCCCGGCGAAAACAGATAGAACGTATAGCGATAAAAGATCAGCGACATCATCCAGATATAAAGCATCCCGCCCCAGAGCCACATCGACAGCGCGAGGAAATTCAGATCCAGCCGATAGGGCTGCTCGATCCCGACCGCCAGCAACGACGACAAGACGGCAATCGACTGCGTCGCCACCACCGCCAACAGCCATGCACCGCTGATTCCCTTGTCCAGAG
Source organism: uncultured Roseovarius sp. (assembly GCA_934501475.1). GTDB lineage: Bacteria > Pseudomonadota > Alphaproteobacteria > Rhodobacterales > Rhodobacteraceae > Roseovarius. The sequence goes on from CAKSUL010000066.1 coordinate 4,650, forward strand.
TCGGCTTTTCTTCCTTGATGGTGAAGACGGTAAAGATCGTATAGGTCAGCGCCAGCCACAGGATCACCGCCACCCCCCACAGGATGAATCCGATGCGCGGATCATCGGCCAGGATCACGAACTCGCTGCCCAGAACGCTCGACGCGGCGACCATGGTGAAAAATCCGGGGCCGCGCAGATGGTCGAACATGTCGGCCATGAACAGCGCGGGATGGCGCCAGATGCGCAGCCCGGTCAGCGCCCACAACACGCCATAGGCAACCACGGCAATGACGAACAGCGCCCAGGCCACACCTGCAAGACCGATCTGGTTCGCCGCCAGCGATACGATCCCCGTTGCCATCACCATGCCGAAATAGGCCGGCGACAGCGTCTTCACATCCGGCCGCCACAGGCGGGAAAACCGCGACACAAACGTGCGAGAGACGGGGGCCACAGACATAGCGCAGGTCCGATCCGACATGAAAAACCTATTTTATGATACGCCGCGCGGGGTGCCGCAAGGGCGGGCATCACATTGACGGCAAAAGAGCGCACCCCGGGCGGCCTTCTTCTTTGCGAAAATACTCCCGCGCGGAGCGCATCCGACCCCGCCCCGAACGCGATCCCGTCAATTGCGCGGCTTTGGAACTCAAGATGTGTTTCAACTTCAACCCAAAACGCTTTATAGTTTCGAAAAACGAGGCAGAGCAGGCCCCATTCATGACCGCACTTCGCGAATATCAACGCCTTGAGGCTTCGGGCCTGTGGCGCGCCAACCCCGAGGCGCAACGCAGCGAAGTGGTGGTCTCGATCGGGGACGCCACGCTGGTCATCACCGATATGCGCGACACCGCCCTTGCCCATTGGTCGATCCCCGCGATCGAACGCGCCAATCCCGGCAAGACACCGGCGATCTATCATCCCGATGGCGACCCCGGCGAGACGCTGGAAATCGCGGCGGATGAGGTCCAGATGATCGACGCCATCGAAAAGCTGCGCACCGAGGTCGAGCGCCGCCGCCCCCATCCGGGCCGCCTGCGGCTGATCATGGTGCTGTTGTCCTTTGCCGTGGTGGGCGCGCTGGCGATATTCTGGCTGCCCGGCGCGGTGCGCCAGCACGCGGTCTCGGTCGTGCCCGATGTCAAACGCGCCCAGATCGGCGCGGCGCTGCTGCGCCATATGCAGCCGGTCACCGGCCCGCCCTGCCGCGCCAGCGGCGGGTCGGCGGCGCTGGACCGGCTGGCGGCGCGCCTGCCCTCGCCCCGGCCCGGCGGCCGTCTGGTGGTGGTGCGCAACGGCGTCGAAACCACGCTTCACCTGCCCGGCGGCACGATCCTTATCAACCGCGCGCTGGTCGAGGATTATGACGAGCCCGACGTGGTGGCAGGTTTCGTCATCGCCGAACGCCTGCGCGCCCTGCGCGGTGACCCGCTGGACCGACTGCTGGCCCATGGCGGCATGATGGCGGCATTTCGGCTGTTGACCACCGGCGATCCGGGCGAGACGGCGCTGCGCCGCTACGCCGAATATCTGCTGACCCGCCCCGCCGCACCGCTGGAGGTTCAGGCGCTTCTGGACGGGTTCAAGGCGGCGGCTGTCCGCTCGACCCCATATGCCTATGCGGTTGACAAGTCAGGCGAATCCACCCTGCCCCTGATCGAGGCCGACCCCTTTGCAGCCGCCGCGCCCGATGCGGTGCTCAGCGACAGCGACTGGCTGCGCCTGCAAGGGGTCTGCGGCAGCTAAAACGTGTTGCGCACAACCGGGATCAGGCATTCACCCCCGCGAAACGCATTGCGCCGGACCTGAATTTGCTCAGGTCCGGCGCAGTGGCATCTTCTATCGGCGCGGCGGCGTTGCGTTACTTGCGCAGCACCGCATTGCCAAAGCCCATTGCGCGCAGCGTGGACAGGGCGCTGTTCAGATCACCCTGACGGCTGAACGGCCCGGCCAGCACCAGCGAATAGCTTTGATCGCCCTTGGTCAGGCTGCCCATACGCGTCGGCACACCGCTGCGTGCCACGCGCTGCGCTGCGGCCTCGGCCTGCGCGCGGCTGGCATAGGCGCCGGCCTGCACAAAGCGGTGGCTGGCAGGCGCGGCGGTGGGCGTGCTTGCGACAACAGGCTGCGCGCGCACGGCGCGCTCCTGCACGGCAGGCGCCTGCCCCTTGGACGAGATCACCGCCCTGCGATAGCTTGCCGGTTGGTGGCGCATCGCGTCGCTCTGCTGATCATAGCTGGTATAGGGATAGATCAGGTCGGGATATTGCGCCGTCACCACCCGCCCCGAGGCCCGGTTGATCAACTTGCGCGGAATGGTCCGGGTCCAGACCAGATCCATCTGCGCCTTGCCTGCAAAGGTCTGATGGGCGCGGTGCGCGTTCAGCCGGTCATCGGTCCAGACGGGCTTGTATCCTTCGGGGATATAGACGCCGTCGGTCGAGTTCAGCTGGTTCTCATAGACATGGCGCGGGGCCACGCGATGTGCGTTGCGATAGCCGGCGCCGCCATAGATCGGCGCGGGATAGATCATCATCGGATCGCGCGGCGCGGCATGATGATAGCTTGGCACGGTATAGACCTGCGCCGGGGCGGGCGCGAGGACCGGGGTCACCGTGCGGATGCCCGATCCGCTGCGGATGGTCACATGCGGTTCGGTTTGCGGGCCGCAGCGCACGCCCTTGCCCGGCCCGCCGATATACTGGCTTGAGATCGCGCTGCCCCCCGGACAGGCCGCCACGGGTGCCGTGCGCACGGTGGTGACCGTGCGAACCGTGCGGACCGGGGCCTTGGCAACCGGGGCCACAGGAACCGCGGCGCGGCGCACGGCGACGGGTGCTGCCGGCGCGCGGCGCACCGGGGCCGCCAACGGCGTCGTCTCCATCGGGCGTGCCGAATATTGCGTCGTGGCGCGCGGCGCCGCTATCGGCGCGCGTGCCGTCACGGGGCGCGTGGCCTGCTTGGCAGCGGGCTTTGCCGCGGGTTTGGGCACCGGTGCCGCAGCGGTCACCTTGGCCGGTCGGGCCGCAGGCGCTGCCACGGGTGCAGGTTCGGGTGCCGGCGCCTTGGCATAGGTCGGCGTGAACCCGCACAAGACGGTGCGCTTGCGCGACACGCGCGGCACCCAGGTCACAGTGCCGTCGATCCCGGCGCGGATATAGACGCAACCCTTGCTGTCCACATATTGACGTCCGGTAAAGGATGACGGCGGAAATTCAGCAGGTTGATCCGAATTGGCCAGCGTTTTCGCCTGGACATATCCCAGGCTGGACGAGGCTGCGATGACAGCGATCGCAATAAGTCTCGTAATTTTCATTTTGCCCCCACAAGATGTAGGGAAACTCTGCCTTAATTCAAACGCTGAGTAAACAGCCAAGACACCTATTTCGTGCCAAACATGCGATCACCCGCATCGCCCAGCCCCGGCAGGATATAGCCCTTTTCATTCAGGCACTCATCCAGCGCGGCGGTGACGACCGGAACATCCGGATGCGCCTCTTTCATGCGCGCCACGCCCTCGGGGGCGGCCAGAAGGCACAGGAACCGGATATCCCTGGCACCCGCCTGCTTGAGCAGGTCCACCGCCGCCACCGATGAATTGCCGGTCGCCAGCATCGGATCGACGACGATCGACAGGCGCTCATCCAGCAGATCGGGCACCTTGAAATAATACTGCACGGGCTTCAGCGTCTCTTCGTCGCGGTAAAGCCCGATAAATCCGACCCGCGCCGATGGAATCAGCTCAAGCATCCCGTCCAGCAGGCCATTGCCCGCCCGCAGAATCGAAATCAGCGCCAGCTTGCGCCCATCCAGAACCGGGGCGTCCATCTCGACCAGCGGCGTCTGGATCCGCTTGGTGGTCATCGGCAATGTATAGGTGACCTCATAGGCCAATAACTGACTGATTTCGCGCAAAAGCTGCCTGAAAACCGCCGTTGACGTGTCTTTTTCGCGCATCAGGGTCAGCTTGTGCTGAACGAGCGGGTGGGTCACGATGGTCAGGTGCTCTTGCATGGGATCTCCAGTGCGGATGGTGCGGATGCCGTCCTTTCATTCCAGAACCCCGCCGAAATGGCAATCCCGCGCCGCCCTGCGCGACGCGCCGTCAGGGTCCGGCGCCCCCGGCGCCACCCCCCGGCCATCGCGGCGCGATTTTCCATTCCGATTGCGCAGGCACGCCCAAAGATGCAAGCTGAGAACAAGCGCCGCCCGGATACCGGGGGCGAATGGACAATCCTGAAAGTTTAACGTTAAACCATATTCGCGCGGGGGAGAAAAAGACAGATGAACGATACCCATACCGAAACCCACAAAGAG
>CAKSUL010000067.1 GCA_934501475.1 uncultured Roseovarius sp.
TCGCCGAACAGCCCATCACCCGGTGGAACCGCGTCATCCAGCAATTCGTCCCCACACTCATCAGCTCGGGCGCCGCAATCGCGCAGTAAAAACATAGCCCCCCGGCGCGCAAATACGCCGGGCGGCGGGGGGTAAAAACATGCGCAGAGAATTGCCAAAAAATGCGCGCGGCGATGTTTATACTTGATTTTATCGTCAATTTCGGCCATATCGCCTGTGCGACGTTACCACTATCGACCATCTGCTCCTTACGGCTCAGACACGCGATTTGACTGACTAGCCGGGCTGCCGCACTTCCGCGGGCAGCATCTTTAAGGAGAATACGGAATGGCCACTGGCACCGTGAAATGGTTCAACTCGACCAAAGGTTATGGATTTATCGCACCCGACGGGGGCGGAAAAGATGTGTTCGTGCACATTTCCGCTGTTGAGCGTGCGGGCCTGACAGGTCTGGCAGACGACCAGAAAGTGACTTTCGACATCGAAGCGGGCCGCGACGGCCGCGAATCGGCGGCGAACATCGTTCTGGCCTGAGCCAAGCGAGAACACCTTTGGATTGGGGCCCTGAGGGGCCCTTTTTCATGCCCGGCGCCGGGATCCATCCCCCCGATCCGGCGTCACTCCCCCTCGGCGTCGATCAGCTTCAGCACCGCGGGGCCGATCGCCTCGACGATGCGCGCCACGCCCTTGGCGTTGGGATGGATGCCGTCGTCCTGGGCATATCTGGCCAGTGCGGCGGGATCGTCCGCCCCCAACCCGCTGAAAAAGCTGTCATGATAGAGCGTGCCATAGGTCTGGGCGAGGTCGGGAAAGATCGCATCGAACGCCGCCTTGTAGTCCGCGCCGTAATTGCCCGGCGCCTGCATTCCGACCAACAGCACCTCGACGTCGCGCGCGGCGGCCGCCTTGAGGATCACCTCGAGATTGGCGCGGCTCACATCCGGGTCGATGCCGCGCAGCAGGTCATTGCCGCCAAGCGCCAGGATCATGCGGTCCACATCGGGCGTCAGGCTCCAATCCGCGCGCGCGGCGCCACCGGCGGTGGTATCGCCGGACACGCCGCCATTGATCACCACCACATCGGCCCCCTGCCCGCGCAACCACGCCTGCAATTGCGGCACGAACCCGTCCTCGGCGGGCAGCCCGTAGCCCTGCGTCAGGCTGTCGCCCAGGGCCAGAACCGTCACCGGATCAGCACAGACCGGCCCCGCCAGCAAAAGAAACGCTGCCGCCGCCTTGCCCATCAGCGCGCCACGCCCATATGAAAACAATGTCTTACAGTTCAGGCGGCTGCCCATGATCTCTCCCATTCTGTCGCTTGTCGATGCCACGCTGTCCCTGCGGGCCAATACCGGGCTGGTCGAGATACTCCACGGGATCACGCTGGATGTCCACAAGGGCGAGGCGGTGGGGCTGGTCGGCCCGTCGGGATCGGGCAAATCATCGCTGCTGATGCTGATGGGCGGGCTTGAGCGGGCAACGTCGGGGCAGGTCACGGCCCTGGGGCATGATCTTTCGGCGATGTCCGAGGATGCGCTGGCCCGGCTGCGACGCGATCATTTCGGCGTGGTATTCCAGTCATTTCACCTGATTCCGACGATGACCGCGCTGGAAAATGTCGCCACGCCGCTGGAACTGGCCGGGGCGCGCGACGCGTTCAAACGCGCCCAGGCCGAGCTTGAGGCGGTCGGCCTGGGGCCGCGCGCCGGGCATTATCCGGCGCAACTGTCGGGGGGCGAGCAACAGCGCGTCGCCCTGGCCCGCGCCGCCGCACCGCGCCCCGAGATCCTGCTGGCGGATGAGCCGACCGGCAATCTGGACGGGGCCAATGGCGCGGTGATCACCGATCTGCTGTTCGATCTGCATGACAGGTTGGGCGCGACGCTGGTTCTGGTCACCCATGCGCCCGATCTGGCGGCGCGCTGTGACCGCGTGATCACGCTGCGCGACGGGCGGATCGACAGCGGACCCGACGCATGAGCCTGCGCATCGCCGCCCGCCTGGCACGGCGTGAATTGCGCGGCGGTCTGCGCGGGTTTCGCGTGTTCCTGGCCTGTGTGATCCTCGGGGTGGCCGCCATCGCCGCCGTCGCCAGCATCCGCGAAAGCATCAACGCAGGTCTGGCGCGCGACGGCGCGGCCCTGCTGGGCGGCGACGCCGAGATCGAGCTGACCTATCGCTTTGCCACCGACGCCGAGCGTGCCTGGATCGACGACACCGCGCTGGCCCATTCCGAGATCGTCGATTTCCGCTCGCTCGCCGTGGCACCGGACGGCACGCGCGCGCTGACCCAGGTCAAGGCGGTGGATGGCGCCTATCCGCTGGTCGGGGCGGTCACGCTTGTGCCGGACATGCCCCTTGCCAGCGCCCTGGCCGGGGACGGCACCCTGCCCGGCGCGGTGCTGGACCCGACATTGATCGCGCAGATGGGCCTCGAGATCGGGGGCAGCTTTCGCCTTGGCACACAGGATTTCACCCTGATGGCCGCCCTGAAACACGAGCCGGACACCGCCAGTGCCGGATTCGGTCTCGGCCCGCGCAGCATCGTGGCGACCAGCGCATTGGCCGCCTCGGGCTTGTTGCAGCCCGGCACGCTGTTTACCACCAAATACCGGATGGACCTGCCCCGGGGCGCGCCGCTGGCCGAACTGCAAAGCGAGGCCGAAACCCGGTTTGCCACCTCCGGCCTGCGCTGGCGGGATGCGCGCAACGGCGCACCGGGCGTGGCGCTGTTCGTCACCCGGCTCAGCGCGTTCCTGGTGCTGGTCGGGCTGAGCGGGTTGGCCGTGGGCGGCGTCGGTATTTCGGCGGCGGTGCGCGCCTATCTTGCCGACAAGGTGACGGTGATCGCGACATTGCGCACCTTTGGCGCGGATCAGCGCACCATTTTTGCCAGCTATTTCATGCAGATCGGCACGCTGGGGGCAATCGGCCTGGCAGGCGGCGCATTGCTTGGCGCGGGGATTCCGGTGCTGCTGGCCCCCCTGATCGAGGCGCGCCTGCCGGTGCCTGCGGTCTTTGCGCTTTATCCGGCGGCGATGCTGGAAGCGGTGACATATGGCGCGCTGACGGTGCTGATCTTTACGCTGTGGCCGCTGGCGCGGGTGCAGGATATCCGCGCCGCCAGCCTGTTTCGCGGCGCCTCCCCCGCGCGCAGTTGGCCGCGCCCCCCGCTTGTCGCGCTGACGGCGGTGCTGATCGCGGCGCTGCTGGGCGCGGCGCTGTGGTTCTCGGGCAATATGCGCCTGACCTTGTGGGCGGCGGCGGGCATCCTTGGCGCGCTGATCCTGCTGGCGGGGGCGGCGCGCGCCGTGACCGCCCTTGCGCGCATCCTGCGCCCGATGCTGCGCGGCTGGCCTGCGGCGGGCTGGGCGCTTGGGGCGATCGGGGGGCCGGGCAACAGCGCGACATCGGTGGTGCTGTCGCTGGGGCTGGGCCTGTCGGTGCTGGCGACGGTGGGACAGATCGACGGCACGCTGCGCGGGGCCATCGCGCGGGATCTGCCCGGCAAGGCGCCATCATATTTCTTCATTGATCTGCAAAAGGACCAGATGCCCGGCTTCCGGCAACGCCTTGAGGGCGACCCCGGCGTCACCCGCATCCAGAGCGCGCCGATGCTGCGCGGGATCATCACCGCGATCAACGACACCCCCGCCCGCGAGGTGGCGGGCGATCACTGGGTGCTGAACGGCGACCGCGGCGTCAGCTATGCCGCCAGCCGCCCCAAGGCCACCCGCCTGACCGCGGGCACATGGTGGGGCCCCGATTACACCGGCCCGCCGCAGGTCAGCTTTGCCGCCGAGGAGGCCGAGGAAATGGGCCTTGCCCTTGGGGACCGGATCACCGTCAACATCCTTGGGCGCGACATCACCGCCACCCTGACCAGCCTGCGCGAGGTGGATTTTTCCACCGCCGGCATGGGCTTTGTGATGGTGCTGAACCCCGCCGCCCTTGAGGGCGCGCCGCACAGTTTCATCGCCACGGTCTATGCCGACACCGGGGCCGAGGCCGCGATCCTGCGCGACATATCCCAGGCCTATCCCAACGTCACCGCCATCCGCGTGCGCGACGCGATCGACCGGGTGTCGACCCTGCTGGCCGGGCTGGCGGCGGCCACGTCATGGGGGGCGGCGGCCACGCTGCTGACCGGGTTCGTGGTGCTGATCGGCGCGGCGGCGGCGGATCAGTCGGCGCGGATCTATGAATCGGCGGTGCTCAGGACATTGGGGGCCAGCCGCGCGCGCATCCTTGCCAGCCTTGCCCTGCGCGCGGCGACCCTGGGGGCGGCGGCGGGGCTGGTGGCGCTTGGGGCGGGGATATTGGGCGGCTGGGCGGTCAGCCGCTTTGTGTTCGAAACCGGCTATCAGGTGATCTGGCCCTCGGCGCTGATCATCGTGTCGGGCGGGATCGGCGTGACCCTGCTGGCCGGCATCGGCTTTGCCTGGCGCCCGCTGGCCACGCGCCCCGCCACGATCCTGCGCGGGCGCGAATGAGGCGCACGGGGCGTCGCGGCGGGCCGACGCGCGGCAAGATCATCTTTGCGGGGGTGTTTTGAGTCCAAGGTTGCCAATTTGCTTTCATGCCGCGAAGACGCTGGGCTCACGGAATGGCAAAAACCTTCAACACCTGCTTGGGTTTGGAACGAGGTTTTTGGTCGCATAGAACAAGGTGGTTGGTGAATGTTGCCAAAACGAGGGTTAGTTGAACGCGATGACTCTCGAAGAGGACAAAACCTATGATAATCTGTGACCTATTCACTTTCGCCGCACAAGATACTGACGCGCGGCTAGACTGACAGCATGATCAAATATGAAAGGAACAGATCATGCTTGTAGTGGAGCGCTTACGAGACGAGTTGCCAGAATTACCAATCAAGGGCGAAGAATTTCCAGTTCATCCTTGGGAAGCAACTGTAGGATCGATATTGGTTGAAGAAGTTCGTATTCGTCGTAGGTCTGATGGTGCAGAAATTGTGCAAATCTGGGGCTTTGGCTGACTAGGGGCAGTGCTTTGAAATATTCCCGACTTTCCATGGCCTTGCTCTTGTCCGTGATAGGGGTTCGCTCTTTTGCTGAAGTTGGCCCTGTCCAATCTCAGCCGACTTTGTGGCGCAGCCTGAGACGTTCGTAACACAGCAGCAGATAGGCCAATACGAAGTAACAAACACGACCATGCGCGCCTTCCTAGATGGTGCTATGGTTCAGATAGAATGTACGGGATTGGCGTCTGAACAAATCTTCCCAAATAGGGATGATGCGACCATTCTAGTTAACTATGCCCAGTTTTGGTCGATCCGGCCAACCGGCCCTGTGTTTCAGGATGAAGAACCAGTCCAGCATTACGTGATTGAAGGTGTGAAGGACATTCAAGGTATTGAAGTCACCTACACCTATCGCCTGTTCCGATTTTCAGACAGTTTCGCGATGGTCGCGACTGCTATTCCGGGCGGTCTACCGACACCAGATGTTGAGCGGTTTCTTGAAAGTCTCGACTTAGCTGAAACCGCACCCAAACAGTTCACAGATGCCGAATTAGCGGAGGGCCGCCGCTATCACCTTGCAGCGTGCTTACCTGCTATACGCGCAGACAATCGAACGCGGCAGCTAGGCTTGAGCGATATTGAGATGACTTATTTCTGCTCCTGTACCGGGCAGAGCTATTTTTCTGAATTCACGCGGCAAGAGCTTCAAGTTCTCGCACTAGGCAATGATGCATCGCTTGAACAAAGGAGATTAGGCATCCAAACTGAATGCTTTGAGGAAGCGACCAGATAACTCTACGGCCCGAACCTTCCCAAAAACCACCGTTTATGGAACGCCTTCCCCAAAGCCGACATTGGCGCAACCGCAACGAAAGCCCACTTGCCCGCGCCCTACCACCATTCAAGACAAACCACGCGCACGCAAATCCCTGCCTGCGCGTGGCTCTGTCATCATTTGCCCAGGCCCGCTGCCTGCCCCGGCGGGGCGGTGCATCCGGCAAGCCATCACTCCGCCGCGTCGGCGTAATCCTCCAGCGGCGGGCAGGTGCAGATCAGATACCGGTCGCCATGCACGTTGTCGACGCGGTTGACGGGGGGCCAGTATTTATCGACCCGGAACGCGCCCGGCGGGAAACAGCCCTGTTCGCGGCTATAGGGCCGGTCCCATTCGCCCACCAGATCCTCGACCGTGTGGGGCGCGTGTTTCAGCGGGTTGTTCTGCGCGTCGATCCGGCCCTCTTCGATGTCGCGGATTTCCTGACGGATCGCCAGCATCGCGTCGCAGAACCGGTCCAGTTCGGCCTTGGTCTCGCTCTCGGTCGGCTCGACCATCAGCGTGCCGGGGACAGGAAAGCTCATCGTGGGGGCGTGAAAGCCGCAATCGACCAGCCGCTTGGCGATGTCGTCCACCGTCACGCCGGCGCTTTTCTCGAACGGGCGGGTGTCAAGGATGCACTCATGCGCGACACGCCCCGTCGGCCCCTTGTAGAGAACCTCATACGCCCCCTCCAGCCGCTTGGCGATGTAGTTGGCATTCAGGATCGCCACGCGGGTGGCCTGCGTCAAACCCTCGCCGCCCATCATCAGGATATAGGCCCATGAGATCGGCAGGATCGAGGGCGACCCGTAAGGCGCGGCCGAAACCGGCCCCTCCTGACCGCCGGTTGCCGGATGCCCCGGCAGATACTGCACCAGATGCGCCTTGACGCCGATCGGCCCCATGCCGGGCCCGCCGCCGCCATGCGGGATGCAGAACGTCTTGTGCAGGTTCAGGTGGCTGACATCCCCGCCCAGATCGGCGGGGCGGCTCAGCCCGACCATCGCGTTCATGTTGGCCCCGTCGATATAGACCTGCCCGCCATGATCATGGGTGATCTTGCAGACCTCGGTCACGGTTTCCTCGAACACGCCATGGGTGCTGGGATAGGTGATCATGCAGCCGGCCAGATTGGCACTGTGCTTTTCGGCCTTGGCGCGGAAATCGTCCAGATCGATATCGCCGTTCTCGGCTGACTTGACCACGACCACCTCCCAGCCCACCATCTGCGCGCTGGCCGGGTTGGTGCCATGCGCGCTGACCGGGATCAGACAGACATTGCGATGCCCCTGCCCGTTGGCGCGCTGATAGGCGGCGATGGTCAGCAGCCCGGCATATTCCCCCTGCGCCCCGGAATTGGGCTGCATCGAGATCGCGGCATAGCCGGTGATGTCACACAGCTTGGCGCTCAGGTCATTGATCAGCTCGGTATAACCCTGCGCCTGATCGACGGGCACGAACGGATGCAGGCGCGAAAACTCGCGCCAACTGACCGGCATCATCTCGGCGGCGGCGTTCAGCTTCATCGTGCAGGACCCCAGCGGGATCATCGCGCGGTCCAGCGCAAGGTCACGATCGGCCAGACGGCGCATATAGCGCATCATCTCGGTCTCGGCGCGGTTCATGTGGAATATCGGATGGGTCAGATAGGAGGAGGTGCGATAAAGCGCTTCGGGCACGCGGTATTGCACATCGTAGCTGTCATCCTTGGCGATGATGCCAAAGGCGCGCCAGACCGCCTCGATATTCTCGGGGCGGGTGCATTCGTCGCAACTGATGCCGACGCGGGTCTTGCCGACACGGCGCAGGTTGATGCCCTCATCCACAGCCGATTTCATCACCGCCGCCTGAAGCGGGCCGACATCCACCGTGATCGTATCGAAAAACGCCTCCGGGTCCACCTTGAACCCCGCCGCCTCCAGCCCGTTGGCCAGACGCACGGTCTTGCGATGGATGCGCTGCGCAATGGCCTGAAGCCCCTGGGGTCCGTGGAACACCGCATACATCGACGCCATGACCGCCAGCAGGGCCTGCGCGGTGCAGACGTTGCTGGTGGCCTTCTCGCGGCGGATATGCTGCTCGCGGGTCTGCAGGGCCAGACGATAGGCCCGGTTGCCATTGGCGTCGATGCTGACCCCCACCAGCCGCCCCGGCAGCGAGCGCTTATAGGCATCGCGACAGGCCATGTAGGCGGCGTGCGGACCGCCATAGCCCAGAGGCACGCCAAAGCGCTGCGTGCTGCCCACGGCGATATCGGCCCCCATCGCGCCCGGCTCTTTCAGCAGGGTCAGGGCCAATGGATCGGCGCTGACGATGCCGATCGCGCCATGCTCATGCAACTGCGCGATGTGATCTGTGAAATCGCGCACATGCCCATAGGTGCCGGGATACTGGAACACCGCGCCGAATACCGCGCTCGCGTCCATCTTGTCGGGATCGCCGACAATCACCTCGATCCCCAGAGGGGCGGCGCGCGTCTGGATCACGGCGATGTTCTGCGGATGACAGTCTTGATCCACAAAGAATGCGCGGGCTTTGGTCTTGGCCACCCGTTGCGCCATGGTCATCGCCTCGGCACAGGCGGTCGCCTCGTCCAGAAGCGACGCATTGGCAATCTCGAGACCGGTCAGATCGCTGATCATGGTCTGGAAATTCAGCAGCGCCTCGAGACGCCCCTGGCTGATTTCGGGCTGATAGGGGGTATAGGCGGTATACCATGCCGGGTTCTCGAATATGTTGCGCTGGATCGCGGGCGGCGTGACCGTGCCGTAATAGCCCTGCCCGATCAGGCTGGTCATCACCCGGTTCTGCCCGGCCACCTCGCGCATCCGCGCCAGCAGGGCCGATTCCGACAAGGCGGGCCAGTCCAAGGC
>CAKSUL010000068.1 GCA_934501475.1 uncultured Roseovarius sp.
CCTGGGACTTGTTCGTCGGGATCGTCGTGTTGCGGTCGATCAGGCGGGTGAAGACACCGCCCAGCGTCTCGATACCCAGGCTCAGCGGGGTCACGTCCAGCAGGACCACATCCTTGACGTCACCTTGCAGGACGCCGGCCTGAATGGCAGCACCCATGGCGACCACTTCGTCGGGGTTCACACCCTTGTGCGGCTCCTTGCCAAAGAATTTGGTGACTTCCTCGATGACCTTGGGCATCCGGGTCATGCCGCCGACCAGAACGACCTCGTCGATCTCATTGGCGGACAGGCCCGCATCCTTGAGCGCGGCCGCGCAGGGCTTGAGCGAGGCCTTGATCAGGTCGTTGACCAGGCTTTCCAGCTTGGCGCGGGTCAGTTTCATGACCATGTGCAACGGCTGACCGTCCGCGCCCATCGAGATGAAGGGCTGGTTGATTTCGGTCTGCGACGTGCTGGACAGTTCGATCTTGGCCTTTTCAGCCGCCTCTTTCAGGCGTTGCAGGGCCATCTTGTCCTTGGTCAGATCGACGCCGTTGTCTTTCTTGAACTGCTCGGCCAGATAATTGACGATGCGCATGTCGAAATCTTCGCCACCCAGGAAGGTGTCGCCATTGGTCGCCTTGACCTCGAACAGGCCGTCGTCGATTTCCAGGATGGTCACGTCGAACGTGCCGCCACCCAGGTCATAGACCGCGATGGTGTGGGTGTTTTCCTTGTCCAGACCATAGGCCAGCGCCGCGGCGGTGGGTTCGTTGATGATGCGCAGCACTTCCAGACCGGCGATCTTGCCGGCGTCCTTGGTGGCCTGACGCTGAGCGTCGTTGAAATAGGCCGGGACCGTGATGACCGCCTGCGTGACGTCCTCGCCCAGATAGCTTTCGGCGGTTTCCTTCATCTTGCCCAGAATGAATGCACTGATCTGGCTGGGCGAATATTTCTCGCCGCGCGCCTCGATCCAGGCATCGCCCTGACCACCGTCAACGACCTTGAACGGCATGTTCTTGCTGTCCTTGGCCAGATGTTCGTCGTTCACGCGACGCCCGATCATGCGCTTGACGCCGAAGATGGTGTTTTCGGGGTTTGTGACGGCCTGACGTTTGGCAGGCTGGCCGACGAGACGCTCATTCTCGGTGAAGGCGACGATCGACGGGGTGGTGCGCGCACCTTCGGAGTTTTCGATGACGCGTGCCTGGCTGCCATCCATGATGGCGACGCAGCTATTGGTGGTTCCCAGGTCGATACCAATGACTTTGGACATGTTTTGATCCCTCTCTCTTAAGGCGATTATGCGAGGCCGGACCCGTTTCGGCATCCCGCCCCGATGATAGATATGATGCGGACCGCAATGGCATGTACCGCGCTTCTGGGCGTATATAGGGAGGCGGCATGCCCCCTGCAAGCGTTGCCAGAGGGGCGAAACCGCGTTTTTTCGGCTAAATGTCGCGACAGGCCGGGATATCGGCGCGATATGGGGGGCAAGGGTGCTGACGCTGCGCGGGTTCAGGATTTATCAGGGGTTTCTGGATCGCCCGGTGCAGCAGCGCCTGCTGGACGACATCCGCGCGGTGGCCGCCCTTGCGCCCTTCGTGACGCCTGTCACGCCGCGCGGGCAGGCGATGTCGGTGCGCATGACATCGGCGGGAAAATACGGCTGGGTCAGCGACCGCGCCGGGTATCGTTATGAGATGCGCCACCCGCACGGGATGGCCTGGCCCGCGATCCCGGCCAGCGTGCTGGAGATCTGGGACGCCTTGGTGGGGGCGGGGCGGCAGCCCGATTGCTGTCTGATCAACTATTACGGCGAGGGCGCGCGCATGGGGCTGCATCAGGACCGCGATGAGGCCGATTTCAGCTGGCCGGTGCTGTCCGTGTCGCTGGGCGATGAGGGGCTGTTTCGCATCGGCAACGCCACGCGCGGTGGCAAGACCGAATCGATCTGGCTGGCTTCGGGCGATGTGGTGGTGATGGGCGGCGCGGCGCGCCTGACCTATCACGGGGTGGACCGGATCAGATTTGGCAGTTCCACGCTGATGCCGCAAGGCGGGCGCGTCAACCTGACCTTGCGGGTGGTCGATTGAGCGCCGCGCCGGGCATCAGGCGGCGGCGTCGCCGCCCTTGGCCACATTCACCTGATGCGGATAGGGGATCGAGATGCCGCTTTGGTCGAATGCCTCTTTGACGGCCTTGGTCAGGGTGAATTTCAGATCCCAGTAATCGGCGCTGTTGCACCATAGCCGCGCCGTCATATCGACCGAGCTATCGCCCAGATTGGTCACCCTGATCCAGGGTTCGGGATCGGCCAGCACGCGCGGTTCATCCGCCGCAAGGTCCAGGATGACCTGCATCGCGCGGTCCGCGTCGTCATCGTAATCAATCCCGAATGTGAGGTCCAACCGGCGTGTCTTATGCACCGAATAATTGGTGATCACCGATCCCCAAGCCTGCCCGTTGGGCACGATCACCTGCACGTTGTCGGGCGTTGTCAATTCGGTAAAGAACAGCGTGATCTGGCGCACCGTGCCCGACGTGCCTTCTATATCGATATAATGGCCCTCCTTGTAGGGCTGGAACACCACCAGCATGATCCCCGCCGCCAGATCCGCCAATGTGCCCTGCAACGCCATCCCGATCGCCAGCGTCGCCGCACCCATCACCGCGACCAGGCTGGTCGCCTCGATCCCGAACAGGCCCAGAACGGCCATCAGCACCATCAGGCGGATCACCCATGTGACGACCGTGGCGGCGAAATTTCCCAATGTATTGTCGATCCGGTCGTATTTGTTGACCTGTCGGCGCACCAGTCGCCCGACCATGCCTGCCACGATCCAGCCGATGATCAACACCACCAACGCCTTGATCGCGTTGATGATCAGCGGGCCATATCCGGCCATATATTCCACGACTCCATCCATATCCGTGCATCTTCCCCGAAATTTCCTTGAAAAGCGTTAACGCGTGAACCAAGGCCGGGGTTCCCCGCAAAACGCGGGTTCCCGCACAATGCCCCGAAGCACAATGCCCCGAAAACGGCAAAAGGGCCCGGATTGCGCCGGGCCCTTTTGTCCTTGACGATTGCGCGCTCACTTTTTCAGCGAGTCGCGGATCTCCATGAGGATGTCCAACTCGGTCGGGCCGGGATCGGCGGCCGGGGCCGGTTCTTCCTTTTTCTTGACGCTGTTCACGGCCTTGACCAGGATGAACACCACCCAGGCGATGATCAGGAAATTGATCACGGCCATGATGAATCGCCCATAGGCGAACACGGCGGCACCGGCCTCTTCGGCCGCGGCCAGCGTGGCGTAGTCACCGCTGCCCAGGATGAAGAACAGCTCGGTGAAATCGACGCCACCCGTGAACAATCCGATGATGGGATTGATCAGATCGCCCACGAGCGAGCTGACAATCGCGGTAAACGCCGCGCCGATGATGATCCCGACGGCCATGTCCATGACATTGCCCTTGGCGATGAAGTCCTTGAATTCTTTAATCATTACTGTCCCTCTACACGCTATTCATTGACCCTGCGACACAACCGCACAGCCTGCCTGAGGGAATATTAACCAAAATATGTCACGTTGATATGGGAAAATGCGCGCCGCGTTCCCGTATCCCGGTATCAGCGCGGCCTCAGCCGGGCAGCGTCCCGTCCAGCACATAGCGCAGGATCGCGACCACCTGATCGGGGGTGCGGGCCGTCGCGAGGGCGGCGGCGTCCACCTCTTTCAGGGCGTGATCATGCTCGGGCTGTTGCAGGATGATCAGCGACTTGCCCAGGGCAGCGGCATAACCCGCGTCAAAGGCGGCGTTCCACTGCTTGTATTTCTCGCCAAAGCGCACGACCACCACATCGGCCTCTTCGATGGCCTTGCGGGTGCGGATGGCGTTCAGTCTGGCCCCCTTGTGATCATGCCAGAACTTGTCCGGCTCCGCGCCCAGAATGGCCACGCCACAATCGTCCGAGGCGGCGTGATCGGTCACCGGCGCGGTGAAATGAATTGCCAGCCCCTCGGCCCCGGCGATGATCCGTTCGCGCCAGTCGGTGTGGATTTCACCTGCAAGATAGACGTTCAGCATAGCACCCTCTCCCTATCAGAATTGATGTGACCCCTGCCGCCTCAGCCCCGCAAGACCCCGCCGGTGGCTTTGTTCACCTTCTCGACGATCCGGGCCGATACCGCCTCGAGATCGGCCTCGTTCAGCGTGGTCTCGGTTGGTTGCAGGCGCACGGTCAGGGCCAGGGATTTCTTGCCCTCGCCGACACTGCCGCCGATAAACTCATCAAAGATGCGCACATGCTCGATCAGGGCCTTGTCGGCCCCGGCGGCGGCGTTGACCAGGGCCAGCGCCTCGACATCGGCATCGACGACGAAGGCGAAATCGCGCTCGACCGCCTGCAGATCGCTGGCCTGCAACGCGCCGCGATTGGCCGTGGCGTTGCGCGGCAGCGGAATTTCCGCCGGGAACAGCGTGAATGCCACGGCGGGCCCCTTGATATCCATCGCCTCGAGAATCCGCGGATGCAGCGCGCCAAAGACGCCCAGCACCTTCTTGGGGCCCAGGCAGATCTGCCCGTGTCGGCCGGGATGCCACCAGGCGGGACCGCCGCGCAGGACCTGCACCTTGGCCGGTGCGCCGATGGCGGCCAGCACCGCCTCGGCGTCGCTCTTGGCGTCAAAGACATCGACGGCGCGCGCAGTGCCATGCACGTCCTTGGGGCCGGTGCGCCCCACCAACAGGCCCGCAACCTGCATGTGCTGCTCTCCGGGTTCGCCGCCATGAAAGGCGTGGCCAACCTCGAACAGCGCCAGATCCATCGCGCCGCGCGCCTGATTGCGCGCCGCCGCCTGCAACAGGCCGGGCAGCAGATCGGGGCGCATGTGGCTCAACTCGGAGCTGATCGGATTGGCCAGCATCGTCGCCTCATCGCCGCCGCCAAACAGCGCGGCAGACGTGCGATCCACAAAGCTGTAGGTCACGCATTCATTATAGCCAAGCGCGGCGGCGGTGCGACGCGCCATCTGCTCGCGCCGCTGCATGGGCGACAGGATCGGCCTGGGCAGCCCCGCATGCATCCGGGGCAGGGGGCGGCCCTGCAACTTGCTCAGCGATGCGATGCGCGCCACCTCTTCGACCAGGTCGGCCTCGCCGGTGATGTCGGGGCGCCAGCTGGGCACCTGCGCCATGTTGCCATCCAGCCGGAAGCCAAGCGCAGTCAGCGTCTGGCGCTGATCGGCCTCGGGAATGTCCATGCCGACCAGTGATTTCACCCGCGCCGGGTTCAACCGATAGGCGCGGGTCACCACAGGGACCTTGCCGGCGGTGACGACATTGGAGGCCTCGCCGCCGCACAGATCCAGGATCATCTGCGTGGCGTCCTCGATCGCGTCCATGTTATAGGCCGGATCGATGCCGCGCTCATTGCGATAGCGCGCGTCCGAATTGATCTTCAGCGCCCGCCCGGTCGTGGCGATCTGCACATGATCCCACACCGCCGCCTCAAGAAACACATCGCGCGTCCCTGGCGTGCATCCGGTTGCAAGCCCGCCCATGATGCCGCCGATGCTCTGAATGGCGGCATCGTCGGAAATGACCACCTGCCCGGCACCCAGCGTGTATTCCTTGTCATCCAGCCCGATCAGGGTCTCGCCGCCCCGGGCGCGATGCACCCGCAGGTTGCCCTGCACCTTGCCGGCATCAAACACATGCAGCGGGCGGTTGCGGTCAAAGGTGAAAAAGTTGGTGATATCCACCAGGGCCGAAATCGGACGCAGCCCGATGGCGCGCAGCCGGGTTTGCAGCCAGTCGGGGCTGGGCCCGTTGGTCACGCCCCGGATCAGACGCCCGGCGAACACCTCGCAGCCGCCGGTACTCGTGTCCTCGTCGATGGTGATGGTGACGGGGCAGGAGAACTCCCCCTCCACCAGCGCCGTCGCCACCGGTTTCATCCGCCCCAGCCCACGCGCCGCCAGATCGCGTGCAATGCCGCGCACGCCCAACGCATCGGGGCGGTTCGGGGTGATGGCGATCTCGATCACCGGATCGACGCGCGCAGGATCGTTCTGCGCCAGCCAATCGGCAAAGGATTGCCCCACCTCGCCGCCGATCGAGTCGGAGGGCAGCTCGATGATGCCGTCATGCTCTTCGCTCAGTTCCATCTCGCGCTCGGAACACATCATGCCGTGGCTTTCGATGCCGCGGATCTTGCCGACGCCGATGGTGGTGTCGATGCCGGGTACATAAACGCCCGGCTTGGCCACGACGACGGTGATGCCCGCGCGCGCATTCGGTGCGCCACAGATGATCTGCAACGGGCCCTCGTCGGTCTCGACCTGACAGACGCGCAGCCGGTCCGCATCCGGGTGCTGCTCGGCGCTGATCACCTTGCCGATGGTAAAATCGCGCAGCTTCGCCGCCGGATTCTCGACACCTTCGACCTCAAGACCCAGATCGGTCAGGGCATGGGTGATCTCATCAAGGGTCGCGGTTGTCTCAAGATGGTCCTTGAGCCAGGAAAGCGTGAATTTCATCGGTTCTCATCCACCAGTAATCAGGGTCATCCGGCATGTAGCGGATATGGCGTTGCGGGGAAAGACCACACGGGCCGCGCGGGGCCCCGTCCGCCCCTTCATTTTTCCAAAAATACTCAAAATCCTGCGGCCGGCTCCATGCCCGACCCCGCAAACCGGGCGCAGGCGGGGGCGCGCGCTACCGGCTCAACCCCCCATGCAATGTCGGCACGTCCAGCGCCGCAAACCCGTAATGGCGCAGCCAGCGCAGGTCTGAATCAAAGAACGCCCGCAGATCGGGAATCCCGTATTTCAGCATCGCGATGCGGTCGATTCCAACGCCGAAGGCAAAGCCCTGCCAGTGATCCGGGTCGATATTGCCCGCCCGCAGGACATCCGGATGCACCATCCCCGAGCCGAGGATCTCGAGCCAGTCGTCGCCCTCGCCGATCGTCAGGCTGCCGCCTTTCCAGGAACAGCGGATATCGACTTCGGCGGAGGGTTCGGTGAACGGGAAATGCGAGGCGCGAAAGCGCAGTTCGACGTCCGATACCTCAAAGAACGCCTTGACGAATTCCTCAAGGCACCATTTCAGATTGGCCATCGAGATGTCCTTGTCGATGGCCAGCCCCTCGACCTGATGGAACATCGGCGTGTGGGTCATGTCGTAATCCGCGCGGTAGACGCGCCCCGGCGCGATGATGCGGATCGGCGCGCCCTGGGCCTGCATGGCGCGGATCTGCACCGGGCTGGTATGGGTGCGCAGCACATGCGGCGGGCGGGTGTCGCCCTCGGCGCGGTGGGTATAGAACGTGTCCATTTCCGCCCGCGCGGGGTGGTGGCCGGGGATGTTGAGCGCGTCGAAATTATACCAGTCGCTTTCGATCTGCGGCCCTTCGGCGACCGAAAATCCCATATCGGCAAAAATCGCGGTCACTTCTTCGGTGACCTGGCTGACCGGATGGATCGTGCCGGTGCGCCGGGTGCGCCCCGGCAGGGTCACGTCCAGCCATTCGGTGCGCAGCCGCTCATCCAGGGCGGCGTCGCCCAACGCCGATTTGCGCGCGGCAAGGGCGCTGGTGATCTCGGACTTGAGCGCGTTCAGCTTGGGCCCCGCCGCCTGACGTTCCTCGGGGGACATGCGGCCCAGTTCCCGCATGGCGAGGCTGATCTCGCCCTTCTTGCCGACAGCCTGCACGCGCAGCGCCTCAAGGGCGGCCTCGTCCTGGGCGTCGGCAATCAGCCGGATATATTTGTCACGCAGATCATCCATGGCAAAGCCTCTCACATGGGGCCCTGGACAATTTTCCCGCCTCCGGGAAAGCGCACAAGGCCCGCGCTCTTTCAATGCTGTGGGCGTTTCGCATCTGACCGCCTTCCCGGATCAAATGCCAAACGCCCTGGTCGGGGCCGGATTACCTCGCACAGCCCCGCCATGCAAGCCCACCCTGCAAGCCGCCACAGGCGACGTTCCCGTTGCCAGCCAGCCCCGCCGGCGGCCTGATCCATGGGGGGCGGCATCGTGCCTTGGTCGGGGCCAGGCGGGCCTTGCGGGACACGCGCAACGAAAAAGGCCCGTCCGGTGGCGGACGGGCCTCTGGTCTTGTCGGATGCAGCGCAGATCAGGCTGACAGCGCGCCCTTGGCTTGCTGCACGATCGCGGCAAAGGCGGCGGGCTCGTGCACGGCCAGATCGGCCAGAACCTTGCGGTCCACTTCGACACCGGCCAGCGCCAGACCGTTGATGAAGCGGCTGTAGGTCAGCGCGGCATCATGGCTGCGCACGGCGGCGTTGATCCGCTGGATCCACAGCGCGCGGAAATTGCGCTTGCGGTTCTTGCGGTCGCGGGTGGCATACTGGTTGGCCTTGTCGACGGCCTGTGTGGCCACCCGGAAGGTGTTCTTGCGGCGGCCACTATAGCCTTTGGCGGCCTTGATGACTTTCTTGTGACGGGCGTGGGTAACTACCCCACTTTTAACGCGTGACATATCTCATATCCTCCTTCAGCGGGCGTAGGGCATCATCGGCTTGATGATCTTTTCATCAGCCTTTGACAGCGTGGTGGTGCCACGCGCGTTTCGGAGGAACTTGTTGCTGCGCTTGATCATGCCGTGGCG
>CAKSUL010000069.1 GCA_934501475.1 uncultured Roseovarius sp.
GCAAGGTTGCATATGGGTCAGTTCTCAGTGACAATTTTGGCAGTTGCCGGGTCAATTCTCAGTGGCAATTAACAGTCCGGGTCCAGTTCTTTCCCTGGTCGGGAAACCGCTTCTGGCGCGCTTCGAAATTGTCTCCATAGCCGAGCTCCTTGAGCTCGAAGTAGAGATCGAACGCCTCCCGGAACTCGATGTTGGGTCCTTTTCCGAGAGCTGCACGCGAAGTTTCCGTGAGAAGGGTCTCATCGATCAGAATCCGGGTTTCCCGCTTTGGTGCAGCGGTTGCGGATGCGGGACAGGCGATCCCGGACGTGGCCGCAGCCACCTCGGTGGGGGCAGCGTTGGACTGCACATCGTGCGGAAGCGGTGCGGTTCCGGCACGAAGAGCGCTGACGGGCGCGGCAGGGACAGGCTCTGGCCTGACCGGATCCAGAGCTGCCGGCGGTGGAACAGCCGCAGCACCGGTAACGTGAAGCATTGCTGCCGACGCAACGACCTCGGCAGGCACGGATGCGGGAGGGACCGTCATGACGGGCGCCGTTGGTTGCGCCGAAACCGCGGGCAGGGCGGGCGACCGGGATGCCGAACGGCTCGCCATCGCCGACCGGAAGATCGGGGTGGATTCCGCGTAACGCCCGACCTCCCGGCGCTCGCGTTCGCAGGATGCATCCAGCATCACGCGCAGGGCTTCGAAGGCCAGCACACGCCAGTCGGCCGCGGTTTCGTCCAGAGTCACGCCCAGTCGCTGTGCCAGCTCGCGCAAGGGGGCGACAGCCGGGGCCCGATCGCCGAGCGCCAGCGCCCGGCGCAGCATGTCCTGGGTCGCACGCTCTGCCTGTGCCGCGAAATTCGCCGCGGCTTCCGAGCGCGGCGCGGCAGAGGCGCGCAGGGCTTCATGCGCCGCGATCTGGAATCGCGCCAGTTCGGTCAGCAGCGTGACATGTTCCGCACTCAGATGATCCACCGGTCTCTCCGTCGTCAGCGCGACGGCCAGGTCCATGAGCGCGGTCAGCGCGCGGACAAGACATGTCGCTTCGGAAAGGACGTCGGTGCGCAGGGAAAGACAGAGGGCCGAAGTTTGATCAGGGTTCGATATCCTCGCGAGAGCCCTGGGCAGGCGCCGCCGGAAGAAGAAGCCCGAGGGCCGTTTTTCGAGGTAGGGGATATGTGCGGCTCTGGCCATGGCAGGGTACTCCGAAACGGGTTTCAGGGCATCCTGGAATCGCGGGCCGAGTACCTGGTCGTGCACCGCTTCGTACACGCGTTTGTGCACCGGTTCGTGCACGTGCACGCGTGGCTCCGACTCCGGTTGGGGCTCAACCAATGAAATCAACTACTTAGGTGATTTTGGCTCCGGCGGTAGGGATCGAACCTACGACCAATTGATTAACAGTCAACTGCTCTACCGCTGAGCTACGCCGGAACACGAGGTGCCGTATAGCAACCGGGTCTGGGCGCGTCCAGAGGGATTGTGTGTATTTTTGCGGGTTTTCTTGCGGATCACCCGCAAAGCCGGAATTGCGCGTTTGCGCTGAGGGTGGTGATCGGCGTTATCTGATCTTTGGTATACAAATCAATGAGGTGGGCCAGGACGTTGCGCGCGGCGGCGGGCAGGAGCGGGGCGGGCGTGTCGGTGTAGATCCGCTTGGCCAGTGTCGTGGCGTCGGCCGCGCCGTCCTTGAGCGCTGCGAGGATTGCCGCCTCGCGGGCCTGACGGTGGGCCAGCAGCCATTCGATCCGGGCGGCGGGATCGCAGACCGGCGCGCCGTGACCGGGCAGCAATCTATGGGCCCCAAGCGCCATGATCCGCCGGCAGGACGCCATGTAATCGCTCAGGTCGCCATCGGGCGGCGAGACCAGCGAACTGGCCCAGCCCATCACCAGATCGCCGCTGAACACGTCTCTATCGAGTTGAAAACACAGGTGATTACCGAAATGACCCGGCGTCCAATGCGCCGTGATCCGCCAGCCGTCACCCGACACGACGCTGCCATCGGGCAGGGCGATATCGGGGGCAAAGCCGTGATCCACCCCTTCGCCGCCCCGCGCCAGGCCCGAGCGGGCGAAATTCTGCATGACCGGACTTCGCCCCGCATCGGCAGGGCCAAAGCCATGGATCGCGGCCCCGGTGGCGGCGGCCAGCGGGGCGGCCAGTGGCGAGTGATCGAGATGCGCGTGGCTGACAAGGATATGGGTGATCCTCTGGCCGGGTTGCACGGCGCGCAGGATTGCCTCGAAATGCGCCTCATTGTCGGGGCCGGGGTCGATCACCGCCAGACCGCGTCGCCCCACCAGATAGGTATTGGTGCCCCGCCAGGTCATCGGCGACGGGTTCGGCGCCAGGATGCGGCGGATATCACCACCCAGGGGCAGGGCGGTCCCGAAGGGAGGATCGAAATCGGAGGGGCTTGGCATTGCGCTTTCTCTTGTCGGCGGGCGGGGTTATGGTCCCCTTATGTCGTTTCGCTGGCTCAAACGCTATATGCCGCGCGGTCTTTATGGGCGGGCCGCATTGATCCTGCTTTTGCCGGTTATATCACTGTTGCTGGTCGTTGCGGTGGTGTCGGCGCAGCGCCTGTTCGACGGGGTGACCCGGCAGATGACCACCACGGTCAGCCGCGAAGTGCGCCTGGTGCTGCATTCGGATCCGCAGGGCGTGGCGGCGGAGACGCTGGGGATCGGGCTGCGCGAGGTGCCCTTGGCCGGGATGCCCTCGCACAGTCAGCGGCGGTGGTATGATTTCACCGGCATCGTGGTGATCGATCAATTCAGGCGGCTGGTGCCGGGGGTGCGCGCGGTCGCCTTGCCGGGCAACAACACGGTGCATCTCTATGTGGTGCGCGGCGATGGCGGGGTTGAGCTGAGTTTCGATCGCCGCCGGGTTTCGGCGTCCAATCCGCATCAGGTGCTGGTCAACATGCTGGTCTTCGGGGTGTTGATGACGGTCGTCTCGTTCTTGTATCTGCGCAATCAGTTGCGCCCGATCACCCGGTTGGCCGATGCGGCGGCGGCGTTCGGGCGCGGGCATACCGTGCCCTATCGTCCGGCCGGCGCGACCGAGGTGCGCGCCGCGGGGCTGGCCTTTGTCAACATGCGCGCGCGTATCGAGCGCCAGATCGAACAGCGCACGCTGATGCTGTCGGGCGTCAGCCATGATCTGCGCACGCCCCTTACGCGCCTGCGCCTGAGCCTTGCCATGCTGGACGATGACGCCGAGCGTGAGCCGATGCTGCGTGACGTCCATGACATGGAGCGCCTGCTGGATGAATTCCTTTTGTTCGCGCGTGACGCCTCTGACGGCGAGACGGCGCAGGAAGACCCGATCGCCCTGATCCGCCGCATCGTCACCGATTGCGAGCGTGCCCAGATCCCGGCCAGCCTGCATGACATCAGCGGCGAGGGGACGGTGCCGCTGCGCGCCGCTGCGATGCGGCGCGCGGTCGAGAACCTGATCACCAATGCGGTGCGCTATGGCAACCGCGCCGAAATCTCGGTCGCGCTGACCGACAAGACCCTGCGCATCCGGGTCGAGGACGATGGCCCCGGCATCCCCGAGGCGCAGCGCGAAGAGGCGGTCAAGCCGTTTGCGCGCCTTGAACCGGCCCGCAATCAGGACAAGGGCACGGGCGTGGGTCTGGGCCTTGCGATCACCACCGATATTGCGCGCGCCCATGGCGGCAGTCTGCGGCTGGGACAGTCCGACCGGCTGGGCGGGCTTTGCGCGGATATCATCATCCCGCTATAGGAAGCGATCGGCATGTGCCCTGCAAATGCCGCTTTCCCGCCCAGTCAATCGCAAGACGCGCGCTTAAATCCTGCCAAAAGAGATTGCCGCGCGGGCGTTTGCGCGCTTGACTGCATTTGAGACCTCGCGCCGCGCGGCACACCCCGCCCGGCCTGACAATTGAACGGATTGCCATGTCAGAGAATTCGGCCCCGCCTGTCGCGCGCCCCTTTTTCAGGGGGGAATGGTGCGACGGCGTTCCGGTCGCGACCGGGCAGGCGGTGTGGGAGTCTGCGCCACCGCTGGCCGATTCCGGTATCGGCACGCTGCGCGGCGCGTGGTGCTGGGATGGCGAGACCCTGACCGCCGAGGTCGATACATTCGGGTTCCACACGCTGTTCTATCATGAAAAGGACGGCGTGGTGATGGTGTCGCCATCGCTGCTGGAACTGGTCGCGCAAGGGGCTGATTGCACGCCGGACAGCCGCGCGCTGGCGGTGTTTCACCGCATGGGGATCTTCATCCATGACGACACGCCGCTGCGCCATGTACGCAGCCTGCCCCCCGGCGGGCGCCTGATCTGGAGCAATGGCAAGCTGCATGTCAGCGGCCACACCGACATGCCCGTGGCCCAGCAGATCAGCCGCGAGGATGCGGTCGAGGGGATGATCACCCTGTTTCGCGATGCCATGCGCCGCACGCTGGCGGGCTGGGACGGGGCGCTGACCCTGCCGCTGAGCGGCGGGCGGGATTCGCGGCATATCCTGCTGGAACTGCGCCATCAGGGGCGCCCCCCCGATGTCTGCGTGACCTTTCATCACAACGGCGCGCATATGAACCCCGAGGCCCTGGCCGCGCGGGCGCTATGCGTGCGCACGGGCGCGCGCCATGACGTTCTGGGCCATGCCCGCCCGCGTCTGGCCGATGCGCTGCGCGCCCTGGTGATGACTGGCCTGTGCGCCGATGAACATGCGCAGATGATGCCGCTGCATGACTATTTCCTGGGCCGGGCGGGGGCCGGGTTCGACGGGATCGCGGGCGACATCCTGACCAACCCCGACAACGACGCCGAGCGCTTCTTTCGGCTGGCCGAAAAGGGCGACTACCGCGCTATCGCGCGCGGCATGATCGAAGGTCATGGCAGGGTGATTTCGCAGCACGGTTCGGGCGGCGCGGGCGCGCTGTGGTCGCCGGGGCGCGATGACGAGGTGGCCGAATATGTCGGTGCCGCGATTGCCGCCTACGGCGATGCGCCCGATCCCTATCAGATGTTCTGGTTCTATCACCGCACGAGGCGCGAGATCAACTTTGTCCCCCAAGCCATTCTTTCGCCTGCGAAAATCGTGTTCTGCCCCTATCTTGATGAGACCTTCGCGCGGTTCTGCCTGTCCTTGCCCTATCACGTCACCTGCGATCAGCAATTGCACAATGACGCCATCGCGCGCGCCTATCCCGATTGCGCGGATATCCCCTATGCCGAAGGGTTCAGCGCGCCGCCCGCCGCCGCGGGATCATGGGGGCACAAGGCGCGCTCTCTCGGGGATGTGTGGCGGATTGCCGGGGCGCTGGCCCCGACGCGCCGGATGCGGGCGGCGTGTGATTTCCTGCGCCCGCGCTCGCATCTCAGGCGCGGCCCGGATGCGATCTATCGCCTGCATGCCATGTGCCTTGACGGGTTGGACGCGGCGCGCGCGCGCATGCTGCTGGAGCTTGCCGATGAGTTGGAGGCGGCGCGCCCTCATGCGCTGGTATCCGATGCAATTTGAGCGCCTTGGCCGCGCCCTGGGTCGGGCCGCGCATGCGCGCCGTCGCCGCGGTGCGTTTCAGCGCCCCTTCGCCGGGAAATCATCGCGGCGTCTGTTGCTGCTGAGCGTGGATCACCGCATCCCGCAGAGCCAGATTTTTCCGTTTCATTACTACGCACCCGCCTTTCTTACGCAGCACCAAACCGAGATCCGCGAAGTCACCACCGATCAGTATGGAAGCCGGGACTCACATCCAAAAGGCGCGACAACCGTCTGCTTTCAAACGAATTTTGATATCAGCGATGCTGATCTGGATGCGCTGCTCGGGCGCATTCACGCGCGTAATCCGGGCGCGCGGCTGGTCTATCTGGACTGGTTCGCGCCCACCGATCTGCGCCTTGCCGCGCGTATCGGGCCGCGGGTCGATGCCTATCTCAGCAAACATATCCTGCGCGACAGAGCCGCCTATCTGCACCCCACATTCGGTGACACGACGCTGATGGATCACTATGGACGCCGCTTTGGGCTGCCTCATACCACGCAGCATCATTCCATCCCCGACGGGTTCATGGACAAGCTGCATCTGGGGCCGTCCTTTGCCACGGCGGATTTCATGTTGCCAGTGTTTCACAAGGGCGCGTTGCCGCCCAGTGCGCCGCGTCCGGTCGATCTGCATGCGCGCCTGGCCGTGGCCGGAACGCCCTGGTATCAGGCGATGCGCGGGGAATGCGCGGCGGCGGTTGCCGCGCTGGACGGCGTGCGCACCATCACCGGCACCGGGATTCGCCATGATCTGTTCCTGCGTGAGATGCGCGCCTCGAAGCTGTGTTTCAGCCCCTTCGGCTATGGCGAGGCGTGCTGGCGCGATTATGAGGCGGTGATGACCGGCGCGGTCCTGATCAAGCAGGACATGGGCCATGTTCAGACCGACCCGGATATTTTCCGCCCCTTCGAAAGCTATGTGCCGGTCAAATGGGATCTGTCCGACCTTGATGAGAAAATCCGCTGGTTGCTGGCGGATGAGGCGGCGCGCGCGCGGATCGCCGGCGCGGCCTTTGCGCTGTTGCAGGATTATGCGCGCTCGGGTCGGTTCGTGACGGATATGGCAGGGGTGATCGCATGAGCCGCGTGGCCGCAGTGGTGATCGGGCGCAATGAGGGGGCGCGGCTGCGCGCCTGTCTGGCCTCGCTCCAGGGGCAGGTGGGCCGGATCGTCTATGTCGATTCGGGCTCCAGCGATGGCAGTGTCGCCCACGCCCGCGCCGTGGGCGCGACGGTGGTGGCGCTGGACATGGCCCGCCCCTTTACCGCCGCGCGGGCGCGCAATGCGGGGCTGGCCGTGCTGGAGGGGGATGTGGATCTGGTGCAACTGGTGGATGGCGACTGCGTGATGACCGAGGGTTGGATCGCGCGGGCAGAGGCCTTTCTGGCGGCGCACCCGGATGTGGCGGTGATCTGCGGGAACCGGCGTGAATTGCACCCCGAGGCCAGTATCTACAACCGCCTGATCGATCGTGAATGGCAGGGCCCGTCGGGTGAGGTGCGCGCCTGCGGCGGCGATGCGATGATGCGCCTTGGCGCGGTTGAGGCGGTGGGCGGCTTCAATCCGGCGCTGATCGCCGGCGAGGAACCTGACCTCTGCCTGCGCCTCAGGCGGGCGGGCTGGCGGATCTGGCGTCTTGACGCCGCGATGACATGGCATGATGCGGCGATGATGCGCTTTGGCCAGTGGTGGGCGCGCAGCCGGCGCGCCGGACATGCCTTTGCCGAAGGCGCGGCACTGCACGGGCGCACCCCCGAGCGGCACTGGGTGGCCGAGACCGCGCGCGCGCTGATCTGGGGCGCGGCGGCGCCGCTGCTGATCGGTGTGCTGGCGTTGATCCAGCCCTGGGCGCTGGTGCTGGCGCTGATCTATCCGGCGCAACTGGCGCGTCTGGCAGCGCGCGAGGGGCTGACCTGGGCCATATTCAACATGCTGGGCAAGGTCGCCGAGGCGCAGGGCGCCCTGGGCTATTACCTGAACCGCGCGCGGCGCAAACGCAGCGCGCTGATGGAATACAAGTGACCCACGCCCGTCTATCGGCGTGATTTCACCGCGTTCAGGGCCAGTTCAGGCAGAATCGAAATGCAACTGATATAGCGCGGGATCATCCGCGCGGGCGCACCGATCGCGCGCCACAGCCATTCCAGCGCCAGCGCGCGCATCCAGCGCGGCGCGCGGCGCTGATGACCGCCCAGAAAATCCAGACCCGCCCCGATCGAGGCAAAACCGACCGACGGGGCCAGATCGGCGCCGCGCGCGGCCAGGATCTCCTGCTTGGGCGCGCCAAGGGCCAGGAAACACAACTGCGCGCCGCAGGATCTGATGTCGTGCAGCAGGGCGGCGGCGGCGTCGCTTTCGGGATCGAACCCCATTGGCGGGGATATTTGCTGCGCGATGCGCAAGCCCGGAACCGCCGCCCTGAGGTGGCGCGCGGCATCGGTCAGCGCGCTTTCGGTGCTGCCGATCAGCGCGATCGCGCAGCCCTCGCTTGCGGCCAGCCGGCACAGCGGCAGCACCAGATCCGATCCCGGAACCAGCTCGACCGGGGTTCCGGCCAGACGCGACAGCCAGACGATGGGATTGCCATCCGCCACGACCAGATCCTGCGCGCCGTAAGCGCGCGCAAAAGCGGGGTTGCTGCGGATCTTGACCAGATGATCCAGATTGACCGTGGCAAGGCGAAACCCGGCCCCCGCGCGCAGCCGCGCCGTCACCTCCTGCATCAGGCGCGCCCGGGTCGGGATGGTGATCGCAATCTCATGACCGGCAATGGCAAGGCGCATCTTGTGCTCCGTAAGGCAGGCTGGCAGGCGGGGTGACGGTGTCTTAGAGTCCATCCGAGATCATATCCTTTCTTGGCAAAGCCTTCGCAGCATTGATCGAATGGACGCCCACCGAAGGAACGCCAACGCGTTCTGGTTCAGGCACTCCCAATCCTTGGCCAGGCGGCGGCAGCGATTGAGCCATCCGATGGT
>CAKSUL010000070.1 GCA_934501475.1 uncultured Roseovarius sp.
GATCAGCGCAAAAGGCATGCGCCAATACGGATATGGCGACAGCTACGGCGCCTATAACTCATATTACGACAACTGACACACCCACCGGAACAAAGCCCGCCGAGCGCCTTTGAAAAGGCCGAAATCACAAAGCCGGGACGCAGCGGCGCAAGGCCCGTTTCACGCCTTGCAAAAACCGGGCGTCCCCCATAGGTTCGCCACAAATTTTGCGGGGGGTTCCCCGCCCTTAACCAGGAGCACCCCCAATGGATGGCAGCGCTATCGCACAATTCGTCCCTCTGATCCTTATCTTCGGGATCATGTATTTCCTTTTGATCCGTCCCCAGCAGAGAAAGCTGAAGACCCATCAGGCCATGGTCGCCGCCGTGCGGCGCGGTGATCAGGTGGTCACGCAGGGCGGGCTGATCGGCAAGGTCACCAAGGTCAAGGACGACGACGAGATCGAAGTCGAGATCGCCACCGGCGTCAAGGTGCGCGTGGTCAAGACGACGCTGGCACAGGTTCTGTCCAAGACCGAGCCCGCCAACGACTGAGGTCATCCAGCACCGCGCCATGGCCCCGGACCAAACTGAACCGAACCGAACCTCTGAAAAGGCTGAACAATGCTTCAGATCGAGCTGTGGAAACGTATTTGCATCTGGGGCCTTGTCGCCCTTGGCCTGATTCTGGCCGCGCCCAACGGCTTTTACAGCCGGGTCGAGACGCATAACGACGCGCTGGCCGCCATCGAGGGCGGTGCGGACCCGGCTGCGCTGGCCGATGAGGTGGCGCTCTGGCCGACATGGCTGCCTTCGGGGCTGGTCAATCTGGGGCTGGACCTGCGCGGGGGCGCGCATCTTCTGGTCGAGGTCCGGGTTCAGGATGTCTACAAGGCCCGCATCGAGGGCATGTGGCCCGAGGTGCGCGACCTGCTGCGCGAGGAACGCGACCGCGTCGGCACCATCCGCCTGCAACCCACCGTCAGTGACGAACTGGTCGTGCGGCTGAACGAAAAGCCCGATCAGGTCGGCGAGGCGGCAGCACTGGTGCGCGGATTGGCGCGCCCTGTCACCACCCTGACCGGTGCCGGCTCCAGCGATATCGAGGTGACGACCCGCGGCGACAGCATCGTGATCCGCCTCAGCGAGGCCGAAAAACGCGCCACAGACGAGCGCACGCTGCGCCAGTCGCTGGAAATCATCCGCCGCCGCATCGACGAGGTCGGCACGCGCGAACCCACGATCCAGCGTCAGGGCGCGGACCGCATCCTGATCCAGGTGCCCGGCATCGGCAGCGCCGCCGAATTGAAGGAAATCATCGGCACCACCGCGCAGCTGACCTTTCAGCCCGTGGTCAGCCGCACCAGCAACGCCAACGAGGTTCCCGGCCCCGGCAACGAGGTTCTGCCGTCGCTGGATGACGAAGGCGTCTACTATATTCTGGAACGCGCGCCCGTCGTGACCGGTGAGGAACTGGTCGATGCGCAGCCCGATTTCGACCAGAACGGCCGCCCTGCGGTGTCGTTCCGGTTCAACCCGCATGGCGCGCGCGCCTTTGGCGATTACACCGCGCAGAATATCGGCAATCCCTTTGCCATCGTGCTGGACGACGAGGTGATCAGCGCCCCGGTGATCCAGAGCCATATTCCCGGCGGTTCGGGGATCATCACCGGGAATTTCAACGTCGAGGAAAGCACCCGCCTTGCCGTGCTGCTGCGCGCCGGGGCCCTGCCTGCGGGGCTGGATTTCCTGGAAGAGCGCACGATCGGCCCCGAACTGGGCGCGGACAGCATCGCGGCCGGGCAGGTGGCCTCGGTCGTGGCCTTCGTGCTGGTGCTGGTGTTCATGTTCCTCAGCTACGGGATCTTCGGGATCTTTGCCAATATAGCGCTGATCATCAACGTCGGGCTGATCTTTGGCCTGCTCAGCATGATCGGCGCCACGCTGACCCTGCCGGGGATTGCCGGGATCGTGCTGACCATCGGGATGGCGGTGGATGCCAACGTGCTGGTGTTCGAGCGGATTCGCGAGGAAATGCGCGCGGCCAAGGGGGCGGCGCGGGCGATCCAGCTGGGTTATGAAAAGGCGCTGAGCGCGATCGCCGACGCCAATATCACCACCTTCATCACCGCGGTGATCCTGTTTACCATGGGCTCGGGGCCGGTGCGCGGCTTTGCGATCACGCTGGGGCTGGGCATTCTGACCTCGGTGTTCACGGCGATTTATGTCACCCGTCTGATCGCCGTCATGTGGTTTGACCGCAAGCGCCCCAAGACCGTGCTGCTGGGGCGGGCGCTGCATCTGGTGCCACAGGAAACCAATATCAATTTCTTTCGCCGCTGGAAGCTGTCCATCGGGGTTTCGGTGGTTCTGATCGTGGTCGCGCTGGCCTCGTTCGGGATGCAGGGATTGAATTTCGGGATCGATTTCAAGGGCGGCACGACGATCCGCACCCAAAGCACCCATTCCGTCGATATCGGACAGTATCGTGACGCGATCCAGCCGCTGGGTCTGGGTGATATCACCATCACCGAAGTGTTCGACCCGACCTTCGGGCCCGAGCACAACGTGTCGATGATCCGTATTCAGGCGCAGGATGACCAAGAGGCGGTGACGCCCGAGGTGATCCAGCAGGTCGAGGACGCCCTGAAGGGCGCGGTGCCGGATATCGAGTTCACCTCGGTCGAGAGCGTGGGGCCGAAAGTGTCGGGTGAGTTGATCACCACGGCGGTGATTGCGGTCATATTGGCGATCGCGGCGGTGCTGGTCTATATCTGGCTGCGCTTCGAGTGGCAGTTCGCCGTCGGCGCGGTGATCGCGCTGGTGCATGACGTGGTGCTGACCATCGGCGTGTTCTCGGAAATGCAGATCCAGTTCGATCTGGCGATCATTGCGGCGCTGTTGACGATTGTCGGCTATTCGCTGAACGACACGGTGGTGGTGTTTGACCGGGTGCGCGAGAACCTGCGCAAATACAAGAAGATGCCGTTTGCCGATGTCCTGAACCTGTCGATCAACGAGACGCTCAGCCGGACGGTGATGACATCGGTCACCACCTTGCTGGCACTTGGCGCGCTTTATGTGCTGGGCGGCGATGTCATCCGGGGCTTTGTCTTTGCGATGATCTGGGGCGTGATCGTGGGCACCTACAGTTCGGTCTTTGTCGCCTCGACCATCCTGCTGTGGCTGGGGGTCAAGCGCGACTGGTCAAAGCCGGACGCGAACGCGGGCACGCAATTTGCCAATGTAGATGCATGACGCGGTTGCCATAACTCTGGCGCAGCCGGGGTTCTGGTGGCTTGTTCTGACGATTTCCGCCGCCGGGCTTGTGCGGGGGTTTACCGGCTTTGGCACGGCGCTGATCTTTGTGCCGGTGGCGTCCATGTTCCTGCCGGCGGCGGATGTGATCGCCATCGTCACGATCACCGGATTCGTCAGCACCTCGACGCTGTTGCCGCGGGCATGGAAGCAGGTCGACCTGCGCGAGGTCACGACACTGGTGGTGCCGGCGCTGATCACCATCCCGCTGGGCCTGCTGGTGATGGACCGCCTGGACGCAACGGTGGTGCGCTGGATCATGACCTTTGTTGCGGGGGGCACGCTGCTGGCACTGATATCGGGGTGGCGCTATTCGGGCAGGGTCACAGGCGCGGGGTTGCTGATGATTGGCGCGGCGGCAGGGCTGATCGGCGGTATAACGGGCATGACCGGGCCGATGGTGATCCTGTTCTATCTGGCCGGGCGCGCCGCGGCGCAGTCCGTGCGCGCCAACGTGATCCTGTTCGTGGCGGCGCTGGATGTGGTGATCATGGTCAATCTGGTGCTGCGGGGATTTGCCGAATGGCCGATTGTATGGCTGGCGATTGCGATCTGCATCCCCTATTTTGTCACGACGCTGATCGGTCAGGCGCTGTTCGATCCCAAGGCTGAAAGACTGTATCGTATTGCGGCGTTCAGCGTCATCGGCCTTGCCGTGATCAGCGGGCTGCCGCTGTGGGACTGAGAGAGGATGCAATGCAACTGAACGAAATCAGGTTTGATCAGGCGACCCCGATCGACGGCTATGGCCCCGGGTTTTTCCGCGTTGCCGGCCAGGTGATCGAGGGCGCGGCCTGTGTCACTACGACCGGCGCGCGCGCCTGGGGCGGGTTTCAGGACATCGCCACATTGCGCGCCCTGATCGGCGAGGTGGATGTGCTGTTCATCGGCACCGGGGCCGAGATCGCCCATATCCCGCAGGCCCTGCGCACCGAACTGGAAGAGGCCGGGCTGGGCGTCGAGACGATGAATTCGCCCGCGGCCTGCCGCACCTTCAACGTGCTGTTGTCCGAAGGTCGTCGCGTCGCGGCGGCCCTCCTGCCGGTCTGAGGGGGCGCGAATCATGCGCATCCGGGCCATTGACCTGACCATCGC
Organism: uncultured Roseovarius sp.; assembly: GCA_934501475.1. Lineage (GTDB taxonomy): Bacteria > Pseudomonadota > Alphaproteobacteria > Rhodobacterales > Rhodobacteraceae > Roseovarius. The sequence continues at coordinate 4,392 of CAKSUL010000070.1, forward strand.
GCGCGGTGGCATCGCGGTGCTTGAGGGCGTCGGGTTCGGCGTCGCGCCGGGTGAGGCCCTGGTGCTGCGCGGGCCCAACGGGATCGGCAAGACCACGCTGCTGCGCACCGTTGCCGGCCTGCAACGCCCCGTGGCCGGGCAGATCGAGGTGGACCGCGATCAGATCGTCTATGCCGGCCATGCCGACGGGATCAAGCCGACCCTGACCGTGACCGAGAACCTGACATTCTGGGCGCAGGTCTTTGGGCGCCGCGACATCGCCGCCGCCCTGCGCATGTTCGAGTTGGGCGCGCTGGCGGACCGCGCCGCCGGGGCGCTGTCGGCGGGGCAAAAGCGGCGTCTGGGACTGGCGCGCCTGCTGGTGACGGGCCGCCCGGTGTGGATCCTGGATGAGCCGACAGTGTCGCTGGACCTGCATGCGGTGCAGATGTTCGCCAAGGCGGTGCGCGCGCATCTGATCACCGGGGGCGCGGCGCTGATGGCGACACATATAGACCTGGGCCTGGAGGAAGCGCAGGTTCTGGACCTCAGCCAGTTCCGCGCCCGTGCGCCCGAACTCGATGATTTTGACGGGGCGTTCCTGTGATTGCGCTGCTGATCAGGGATTTGCGGCTGGCGATGCGGGCCGGGGGCGGTTTCGGGCTGGGGCTGGCGTTTTTCCTGATCGTGGTCACGCTGGTGCCGTTTGGCGTGGGGGCGGACGGGGCGCTGCACCGGGTCATCGCGCCGGGCATCCTGTGGCTGGGCGCGCTGCTGGCCTGCCTGTTGTCGCTGGACCGGATCCTTGCGCTGGACTGGGAGGACGGATCGCTGGACCTGCTGGCCACGTCGCCCCTGCCGGCCGAGGCGATTGTCAGCATCAAGGCGCTGGCGCATTGGCTGACGACCGGGCTGCCGCTGGTACTGGCTGCGCCGGGATTCGCGTTGTTGCTGAACCTGCCGCCCGCGGGCTATGTGCCGCTGATCGGCTCGCTCTTGCTGGGCACGCCCGCGCTCAGCGTGATCGGCACTTTCGGGGCGGCGCTTACCGTGGGGCTCAAGCGGGGGGGGCTGCTGCTCAGCCTGCTGGTGCTGCCGCTTTATATGCCGACGCTGATATTCGGCGCGGAAATGGCGCGGCGCGGGGCCGAGGGAATGGACTATCTGACGCCCCTGGCGATGCTGGCCGGCATCACCTGCGGCACTATTGCGCTATTGCCCTTCGCGTCTGCTGCTGTATTGCGCGTCAATCTGCGATAAGGACGGGACATGTCACAGTCATCAAGAAAACGCAGCCTGTGGGAATATGCCAATCCCCGCAAATTCATCGATACAACCGACCGCGTCCTGCCCTGGGTCAGCGTGCTGGCGGTGGCCTGTCTGGTCATCGGGCTGATCTGGGGATTCTGGTTCACGCCCGAGGATTACCGCCAGGGCGCGACGGTCAAGATCATCTACCTGCATGTGCCCTCGGCGCTGATGGCGATCAACGCCTGGCTGATGATGCTGGTGGCATCGCTGGTCTGGGTCGTGCGCCGCCATCACGTCAGCGCATTGGCCGCCCGCGCCGCCGCCCCGGTGGGCGCGGTGATGACGGTGATCGCGCTGGCCACCGGGGCGATCTGGGGGCAGCCGATCTGGGGCACATGGTGGGTGTGGGACCCGCGCCTGACGTCGTTCCTGATCCTGTTCCTGTTCTATCTGGGCTATATGGCGCTGTGGGCCGCGATCGAGGATGACGACACCGCCGCCGACCTGACCAGCATCCTGTGCATTGTCGGCTCGGTCTTTGCGCTGCTCAGCCGCTATGCGGTGAATTTCTGGAATCAGGGCCTGCATCAGCCCGCGTCGCTGAGCCTGGACAAGAAAGAGAACGTGGCCGACGTGTTTTATCACCCGCTGTTGATTTGCATCGCGGGGTTCGTCCTGTTCTTTGTGGCGCTGGTGCTGCTGCGCACCCGCACTGAAATCCGGGCGCGGCGGATGCGCGCCCTTTTGGCAAGGGAACGGATGCAATGATGCTGCCGGAACTGGGAAAATATACCGTCGAGGTGCTGTCGTCCTACGCGGTCACGCTGGTGCTGTTGCTGGGGCTGGCCTGGGTCAGCTGGCACCGCGCAAGGCGCGTCAAGGCGGCGCTGGAAACGGTCGAGGCACGGATCAGGAGCAAGGCCAATGGCTAAGGTCAGTCCCTTCATGATCGCGCCGCCGCTGGTGTTTGCGGCGCTGGCGGCGGTGTTCTTTATCGGCATGCAGCGCGGTGATCCGGATGCCTTGCCCTCGGCGCTTGAAGGCAAACAGGCTCCGGCGGTCGAGATCACGACGCTGGGCGACAGCGCCGGTTTCGACGATCAGACCCTGCGTCAGGGGCAGGTCAGCCTGGTGAATTTCTGGGCCAGCTGGTGCGCGCCCTGCCGCGCCGAACATCCCAGCCTTTACACATTGGCCAATGAGGGCATCGCGATCTATGGCGTGAACTACAAGGACAATCCCGGTAAGGCGCTGAATTTTCTCGACGAACTGGGCAACCCCTACACGGCGATGGGGGCCGATGCCGGCGGGCGCATGGCGCTGAACTGGGGGGTTTACGGCGTGCCCGAAACCTATGTGATCGACGGGGCGGGAAAGATCGTTCTGCGCTTTGCCGGGCCGATCACCGCGCGCACATTGGAGAGCACGATCCGCCCGGCCATCGAAGCGGCGCAGCAATAAACCGGGTTTGAGCGCGCAGTTTGTCCACAGGGATTGGCGCGTATCTTATACAAAGCGAACATTCGCAAGGGATGTGCACAGGGCTGCGGCCCGACCCCGTCAGGCCGGAACCAGTGGTGCGGCCAGATCCAGCAACGGCGCGCCCGCCGCATCCAGTGCGGCGCGGAACCGACGGATTTCGCCGCCATTTTCCGAAACAAGGCGCGCCGGTCGCGGGACGTGCCCGCGTTGGGCGGTTTCGGGAAAGATCAGCGCAATTTCGGCGCGTTGTGCGCTGCTCAGTGTCGCAAGGGCCTGCGGGCCGGTCAGCAGGCTTTCGCTGGGGGCGCCATTGCCCCAGATGACGTGATGCTCCGCCAGCAGCAGGTGATGATACTCGATCCCGTCCGGTGCATGGCCCAGCGTGATACCGGGCAGGCCGACCAGATTGATGGCCGGGATCAGCACCTCGGACACGCCAAAGACCGCCTGCACCACGGCACCGCGCACCAGCATCCGGTGCTGACGCGACACGCGCAGATATTGATGGGGCAAGCCGCTGCCCATGGCCCCGGCGGCGATGCAGACCGGGCGCAGCTGTGGATGCGCGTGCATGATTTCGGGGGATATTTCCTGCACCCCGCGCCAGCGCAGCACCTGCGCCCCCGCATCCATCGTCAGCAGCCGATCGCCTGCGCGCAGATCCTCGACTGGGCAAAGGCCGTCCGGGGTGTCGATCAATGTGCCGCTGGCAAAACAGACCGCGCCATTGATCGTGATGGTGATGACCTGCGTGTCACTGCGGCCATCGGCATCGACCATTCTGACCGTGAACACATCGGGCAGCGTATCGCCCGGATCCAGCGCCTGAACGGCCGGATGGCTGTCATTGAGATCATAGCTCCACTCGCCGGTGCTGGGGTTGATGGTGGCGGTGCCATAGCCTGCCGATGAGATGATCGTGTACGTGTCGTCATTGTTGCCGGTGAACAG
>CAKSUL010000071.1 GCA_934501475.1 uncultured Roseovarius sp.
CGGTTTGGATGCCGCGGCGCTCAACCTGCGCCCGGACCCGGTGAGCCGGGACAACAAGGAAGAAATGATGCTTGATCAGACGGCGCGACACCCGGATGCCTTCGATGCGGATGGACCGGCGGGCGGCATCTCGGTGCATGATGTGACGGTGACCTATCGCAACGGGCACACCGCGCTGCATGACGCCAGTTTCGAAATCCCCCGCGGCACCATCACCGCGCTGGTGGGGGTCAACGGGTCCGGCAAATCGACGATGTTCAAGGCGATCATGGGCTTTGTCCCGACCGCGCGCGGTGAAATCCGCCTGCTGGGCAAGACCGTCAGGGAGGCGCTGCGCGAAAATCTGGTCGCTTACGTCCCGCAGGCCGAAGAGGTGGACTGGACCTTTCCGGTTCTGGTCGAGGACGTGGTGATGATGGGGCGCTATGGCCATATGGGTTTTCTGCGCCGCGCGCGCGCCGCGGATCACGCTGCCGTGGACGAGGCCCTGCGCCGGGTCAACATGCAGGACTTTCGCCACCGCCAGATCGGAGAGTTGTCGGGCGGTCAGCGCAAGCGCGTGTTCCTGGCCCGCTCATTGGCGCAGCAAGGGCAGGTGATCCTGCTGGACGAGCCGTTCACCGGCGTCGATGTGAAGACCGAAGAGCGCATCATCACCCTGCTGCGCGAATTGCGCGAAGAGGGGCGCGTCATGCTGGTCTCGACCCATAACCTCGGCTCGGTCCCGGAATTCTGCGACCGCACGGTTCTGGTCAAGGGCACGGTGCTGGCGCATGGCCCCACCGATGACATCTTTACCCGCGAGAATCTGGAAAAGACCTTTGGCGGGGTGCTGCGCCACTTTACCCTTGGCGGCACGGAACTGCATGACGATGACGACCCGCGCGAAGTGCGCATCATCACCGATGATGAACGCCCCTTCGTGCATTACGGCGAGCGCAGCAAGCGCCCCGCCGGGGGCAAGCGCGCGGACAAGGCCCAAGGCGCTGGCAAGGGCAGCGCGCAGGGCAAGCCGGGAGAGGGGTCATGATCGCCACACTGCTTGAGCCGTTCAGCTATGGCTACATGTTCAACGCCATGTGGGTGTCGGCGCTGGTCGGGGCGGTCTGTGCGTTCCTGTCGTGCTACCTGATGCTCAAGGGGTGGTCGCTGATCGGGGATGCGCTGTCACATTCGGTGGTTCCGGGGGTTGCCGGGGCCTATATGCTGGGCCTGCCCTTTGCGCTGGGCGCGTTCCTGGCCGGGGGGCTGGCGGCGGGGGCGATGCTGTTCCTGTCCGAGCGGTCGGGCCTCAAGATCGACGTGATCATCGGCATCATATTCACCTCATTCTTTGGTCTGGGCCTGTTCATGGTGTCGCTGTCGCCGATGTCGGTCAGCATCCAGACCATCGTCATGGGCAATATCCTGGCGATCACGCCGGGGGACACGCTGCAACTGGCGATCATCGGGATCGTGTCGATGGCGGTGCTGCTGGCCAAGTGGAAAGACCTGATGGTGGTGTTTTTCGATGAGAACCACGCCCGCACCATCGGGCTGCGCCCCGAAATCCTCAAGGCGGTGTTCTTCCTGCTGCTGTCGGCGGCGATCGTCGCGGCGATGATGACGGTGGGGGCGTTTCTGGTGATTGCGCTGGTGATCACGCCGGGGGCCACGGCCTATCTGCTGTGCGACCGCTTTCCGCGGCTGATCGCGCTGGCAGTGCTGATCGGCGCGCTGACCAGTTTCATCGGCGCCTATCTCAGCTATTTTCTGGACGGGGCGACGGGGGGCGTGATCGTCACGCTGCAGACGGTGCTGTTTCTGGCGGCGTTCTTCCTTGCGCCCAGGCACGGGATGCTGGCGGCGCGCCGCAAGGGCGCCGAGGCCCTTGCCCGCAAGACCGCGCCCGACATCGCCACCGCCACCGCCGCCGCCACGCAAAAGGAGCTTCGGTCATGATCGAGACCCTGCTTTTGCCGTTCCAGTTTCCGTTCATGCAGAACGCGTTCCTGATCTGTCTGCTGGTCGCGCCGCCCACGGCGCTGTTGTCGTGCTATCTGGTGCTGAAGGGCTGGGCGCTGATGGGGGATGCGGTCAGCCATGCGGTTTTGCCGGGGGTCGTGCTGGCGTGGATCACCGGGATACCGCTTATACTGGGCGCGTTCGGTGCCGGGATGGCCTGCGCGCTGCTGACCGGCTATCTGTCCCATAACAGCCGGATCAAGCAGGATACGGTGATGGGGGTGGTGTTCTCGGGGATGTTTGCGGTCGGGATCATCATGTATACCTCGATCCACACGAATGAGCATCTGGACCATGTCCTGTTCGGCAACATGCTGGGTGTGGGGGCGCAGGATCTGTGGACCGCCGGGCTGATCTCGCTGGGGGTGTGCGCGTTTCTGGTGCTGAAATGGAAGGACCTTCTGTTGCAGGCGTTCGACCCGGCGCAGGCCCGCGCCAGCGGTCTGGCGGTGGGCGTGCTGCATTACGGGTTGCTGTCGGTGCTGTCGCTGGCCATCGTTTCGACCCTGACCGCGACGGGGCTGATCCTTGCGGTGGCGCTGCTGGTGACGCCGGGGGCGATTGCCTATCTGACCGTGCGCAGTTTCGGGTGGATGCTGATCGTGTCGGTCGTGGTGTGCATCCTGGCCATGCTTGGCGGCACTTATGTCAGTTTTTACCTCGACAGCGCCCCGGCGGCGACCATCGTGCTGATCCTGACGGCGATCTTTGTCGTGGCGTTCCTGCGCCGGCTGCGCCAGACCCGCAAGACATCGCGACAGGCGGCGCAGACCCTGGCCTGAGCGGCGCGCGCGCGGGGATTGTGATGCAGGCGGTGGATATCGTGCGAACGTTCCAGTTCAACCTGCCGGGGGGGCCGGATTTCAACCGTTTCGGGCAGCGCCTGTTCGGCTATTGCACGAAAATGGCGGCGTTTGGTGACAAGGTCACTGAACACGCGCGTGCATTGCGCTATGGTTGCCGTTCGATCGCGCAGGTTCGCGCATGATCAGGACAGTCGGCCCGGCTGACCGCCCGTTCGGGGCGGCTTCGGTCATTTTGTCCTTTGCAATGGCGGTGAGGCGGATAGATCTGACTTGTGCAACAACAGGAGGCAGACCATGCAGGAGAGTATGATGACCACAGATTTCACGCCCTGGATTTCGCTGCTCGGCGGGATTCTGATCGGGGTTGCGTCGGTGTTGCTGATGCTGACGCGCGGGCGCATCTTTGGCGCGACCGGCATCCTGAGCGGGTTTTTCCTGCCGGCGTCGGGCGCGGATTGGGCGTGGCGCGCGGCATTGCTGGCGGGCATGATCAGCGGTCCGTTGCTGGTGCTGGCGCTGAGCGGGCAGATGCCTGCGGTGCAGGTGCCGATGTCGGGCGGAATGCTGATTGCCGGGGGGCTGCTGGTCGGGCTGGGCGTCAGCTTTGGCAACGGCTGCACCTCGGGGCATGGCGTTTGCGGGATGGCGCGGCTTTCGCCCCGCTCGATCATTGCCACGCTGACATTCATGGCGACGACGGGCCTGACGGTTTTCGTGGTCCGCCACCTTCTGGGGGGTTGATTTCATGCGGTTTGCAACAACATATCTCATCGGTCTGGTCTTTGGTGTCGGCATCGCGATTTCGGGGATGATGAACCCGGCCAAGGTATTGAATTTCTTTGATGTTGCCGGGATGTGGGACGCCAGCCTTGCCTTCGTGATGGGCGGCGCGCTGGTGGTGACCTTCGCGGGTTATCGCCTTGTCCTGCGCCGCGCGGCCCCTATATGCGAGGACAGGTTCGCATTGCCCACCGCGACCCGGATCGACATGCGGCTGATCGGTGGATCGGCGGTTTTCGGGGTCGGCTGGGGGCTTTCGGGGTTCTGCCCCGGTGCGGTGCTGCCCGCGATCGGGACCGGGCTGACGCCGGTCTTTCTGTTCGTGGCGGCGATGCTGGCGGGGATGTTTGCCGCACGCGGCATCGACCATCTTGCCGCCCGCCGCCAGAGCGGCCAAACTCAGCTGGAAAGGAGCGCAAAATGACCAACTATCCCATAGATATGTCCGTCACCCCCGATGTGTCGGCGCATTTTGACGAGGCAACCAACACGATCAGCTACATCGTCAAGGACCCGGCCACGAACGCCTGTGCGATCGTCGATAGCGTCATGGATATCGATTACGCCGCCGGGCGGATCACCTATGGCCACGCCGATGGGCTGATCGCCGAGATCGAACAGCGCGGCCTGACGTTGGAGTGGATCATCGAAACCCATGTCCATGCCGACCACCTGTCGGCGGCCCCCTATATTCAGGACCGGCTGGGCGGCAAGATCGGCGTCGGCGACAAGATCATGATCGTGCAGGACACTTTCGGCAAGATCTTCAACGAAGGCACCGAGTTCCAGCGCGACGGCAGCCAGTTCGACGCGCTGTTCAAGGAAGGCGACACCTACAAGATCGGCGAGATGAGCTGTTTCACCATGTATACCCCCGGCCACACGCCGGCCTGCATGGTGCATGTGATGGGCAATGCGGCCTTTGTGGGCGACACGCTGTTCATGCCGGATGGCGGCTCGGCACGGGCGGATTTTCCGGGCGGCGATGCGGGGATGCTGTTTGACAGCATTCAAAAGGTTCTGGCCCTGCCCGATGAGATGCGCCTGTTCATGTGCCACGATTACGGCCCCGACGGGCGCGACATCCAGTGGGAAACCACCGTCGCCGAGGAAAAGGCCCACAACATCCATGTCGGTGGCGGCAAGACGCGCGAGGAATTCATCGCCTTCCGCACCGCAAGGGACGCGACGCTGTCCATGCCCCGGCTGATCATCCCGTCGCTTCAGGTGAATATGCGCGCCGGTGAGATCCCGACCGACAAGGACGGGAACCGGATGCTGAAAGTGCCGGTCAACGGCCTGTAATCGCGCGGCAGGTGGCGCCGGGGCGCAGCTCGATCGCATAGTTGTGATGGGCCGCGTCCGTGTCCGCCCCGGTGATCATCCGCGCCAATTGCTGTCCTGCCGATGCGCCGATGCGCCGCGCGGGCAGGCGGATGGTCGTCAGCGGTGGCTCCATCTCGCGCGAGCCCTTGAAGTCACCGATTCCGATGATCGACAGATCGCCCGGCACCGCGCGTCCGGCGGCTTGGGCCGCGTAAAATGCGCCCACGGCCAACACGTCATTGCCACAGAGCAGCGCGGTTGGCCCATTGGGGCGTGACAGCAGGGCCGCGACCTCGACCTTGGCGTCATGCAGGCTGTAGGGGGACTCGATGCGCCAGGCGTCGGGAATGATCAGCCCGGCGGCGCGCAGGGTTTCATCGGCGCCGTCATGGCGGCTGCGGGCGCGGTCATTGCCGCCGCGGGGGGCAAAGATCAGCCCGATATCACGATGCCCGAGATCGATCAGATGCTGCGCGGCCATGCGCCCGGCGCGCCGGTTGTCGGCCCCGACGCAGGGGATGCGCGACGTGGCATCATAGTTCCAGACCGAAATCGCGGGCACGTTGTGGCGCTCGATCAGGTTGTAGGTCTCTTCGGAATGATCCAGCCCGATCAGGGCCACCCCATCGACGCGGTGCTCCAGGAACTTGCGCAGGATCGCGTATTCGCGTTCCAGATCATAGCCGTGGCTGGCAACCAGAATGGTAAAGCCCTGCGCATCCACCGCATCGGAAAACGCCTGTATCATCTCGGCAAAGATGGCGTGGTCGATCGTGGGCACCACAAGGCCGATGGTGCCGCTGCGGATTCCGTGCATCGTTTGCGCGGCGCGGTTGCGGATATAGCCCAGCTTGCGCACCGCCGCATCAATGCGCTTGCGGGTCTGCGGGCGCACCAGATCGGGGTGATTGAAGCTGCGCGAGACGGTCGAAATCGACACGCGCGCAGCCTTTGCAACAGCCACGATATCCACGTTATTCTGTTTTTTTCCAGTGGGTTGCACGTGTTATCCCGTTGAAAAATGAAAACATTTGCAAAACTATTTTCATACCTTACCCTGATCTGTCAATGACCCAATGAGTGCGGGGGCGCTGTGGAATTTCTTTATTACTTCGGCGATGTTTTCACGCCGGTGAACTTTGCGCTGCTGCTGGTTGGCACCATCGGGGGGCTAATTCTGGGCGCGACGCCGGGCTTGTCGCCGACCATGGCGGTGGCGCTGTTGATCCCGTTCACCTTTCAACTGGACGCAGCACAAGGGCTGATCCTGCTGGGGGCGGCCTATACCTCGACGGTGGCGGGGGGCGCGGTTTCGGCGATATTGCTCAAGATTCCCGGCGCGCCGGCCAATATCGCCACCACGCTGGACGGGCACGCGATGGCCAAGAAGGGTGAGGGGGCAAAGGCGCTTCAGCTCAGCTTTCTGGCCTCGGCGGTGGGGGGCGTGTTCGGGGTGCTGCTGCTGATCTTCCTGACGCCGATTCTGGCGCAATGGGCCTTGGCGTTCGGGCCGTCGCATCTGTTCTGGCTGGCCATTCTGGGGGTGACGATCATCGGCTCGCTCGACAGCCGGTCGGTGGTCAAGGGGCTATTGTCGGGCTGTATCGGCCTGTGGCTGGCGACCATCGGCTTTGACGATATCATGGGCGCGCAGCGGTTCATCTTTCATCCGGCCCTGGGCGGCGGGATCAACATCATCGCCGCGCTGATCGGCCTGTTTGCCATTCCGCAGGTGATCACCATGTTCGCCAAGGGGCGCAAGGATGACGGCACCGAGGTGATCGCGGTGCAGAAACACTCGATCATCGACGCGATGCGTGAACTGATGCGCAACAAGCGCGCGATGGGCATCGGCACGGCAATCGGATCAATCATCGGCCTGATTCCCGGCGTGGGCGGGCAGATCGCCGGGCTGGTCGCCTATGACCAGACCCGCAAATTCAGCCCGCATCGCGATAAATTCGGCACCGGCCATCCCGAGGGCGTGATCGCCGCCGAAGCGGCCAACAACGCCATGGTCGGGCCCAGTCTGGTGCCGCTGCTGACGCTGTCGATCCCCGGATCGCCCACGGCGGCGGTGTTGCTGGGCGGGCTGCTGATCCACGGGATCTTTCCGGGCACGGACCTGTTTGACAATCACCCGGATGTGGCCTGGACCTTTATCAACTCGATGCTGATCGGGCAGATCCTGATGTGCATCTTCGGCCTCTATGTGGCCGGGTTCGCCGCGCGCGTCGCGCAGGTGCCGCAATCGGTGATGGCGGCGATCGTGCTGGGCCTTGCGGTCTTCGGCAGCTATTCGGTGCAGTCCAGCATGGGGGATGTCTATGTCATGGCCGGCCTTGGCGTGATGATGTATTTCCTCGAGCGGTTCGGCTTTTCCGCCGCCCCGCTGGTGTACTGGCTGCCGTCGGAGATGATGAGGTTGGCTATGTCGTTTGTCTGGCCCCACTTGTTGACGACGCCGT
>CAKSUL010000072.1 GCA_934501475.1 uncultured Roseovarius sp.
CGAGGCGCATCAGGTGCTGTCGATGAACCGGCTGCGCGACCGCGTGACCCTGCGCACCGATGGCGGCCTGCGCACCGGGCGCGACATCGTGATGGCGGCGATGATGGGCGCCGAGGAATACGGCATCGGCACCGCCGCACTGATCGCCATGGGCTGCATCATGGTGCGCCAATGCCAGTCCAACACCTGCCCGGTCGGCGTGTGCACCCAGGACGAGGCCCTGCGCGCCAAATTCACCGGCAGCGCCGACAAGGTGGTGAACCTGATCACCTTCTACGCACAGGAAGTGCGCGAAGTGCTGGCCGGCATCGGCGCGCGCTCGCTGGATGAGGTGATCGGACGGGCGGATCTGCTGACACAGGTCAGCCGCGGCTCGGCGCATCTGGACGATCTGGATCTCAACCCGATGCTGATCACGGTCGATGGCGCCAAGGACATCCGCTATGACCGCGACCGCCCCCGCAATGAAGTGCCCGACACGCTGGATGCGGCCATCGTGCGCGATGCGCAGCGCTTCCTCGAAGACGGCGAAAAGATGCAGTTGCACTACGCCATCCAGAACACCGACCGCACCGTCGGCACACGGGTGTCCAGCCATATCGTGCGCAAGTTCGGCATGCGCAACACGCTGCAACCCGATCACCTGACGGTAAAACTGTCAGGGTCTGCCGGTCAGTCGCTGGGCGCCTTCGCCGCGCCGGGGCTGAAACTCGAAGTGTCGGGCGATGCCAATGACTATGTCGGCAAGGGCCTCAGCGGCGCCACCATCGTGGTGCGCCCGCCGATGTCCAGCCGGCTGGTGGCGGCTGACAACACGATCATCGGCAACACGGTGCTCTACGGGGCGACTGCGGGCTATCTCTTTGCCGCCGGACGCGCGGGCGAGCGGTTCGCCGTGCGCAACTCGGGCGCGCATGTGGTGATCGAGGGCTGCGGCTCCAACGGCTGTGAATACATGACCGGCGGCGTGGCGGTGATCCTGGGCACGATCGGCGCCAATTTCGGCGCGGGCATGTCGGGCGGCATGGCCTATCTCCATGACCCGGACGGGGCTTCCTTGGCACTGATGAACATGGAGTCGCTGACCGTCCACAAGGTGACGTCCCCGCACTGGACGGCGCAGCTGCATGACCTGATCACGCAGCACGCCGCCGAAACCGGCAGCAAACGCGCGCGTGAGATCCTCCAGCACTGGGAGGTCGAGCGCGCCAATTTCCTCCAGGTCTGCCCGGTCGAAATGCTGGACAAGCTGCCCCATCCGCTGAGCGCCCCCGAGATGGCGCTGCCCGCCGAATAAGCCGCTCAACGCTCCCCGACAGAAAAAGGCCCGGACAGTTTCACCTGCCCGGGCCCTTCATTTTTCCATAAATACTCAAATTCCGGCGCTTATTTCAGGCGCTGCCCATTGGCAAGGATCTGACCCGCTTCGTTGAACTCCAACTGGGATTTCAGCGCATCCTCACCCTCGCCGGGCACGGCGAACATGCCCATCATCATGCGCACGCCCATGGCCTGATCCTCGGGCAGAAGCCCCATCGCCACCAGCGCGTCCAACAGGCCGTTGCCGCCGGTCAGCGCCAGGTTGATCGTGCCGATCGGCTTGGGCATCCCGTCATATGTGGTGGTGTCGCTGTTGTCGAACGTGAACGCGCCATCACCCGTCAGCTTGGCCCCTGCGGCGCTGACCGTCAGCGAATTCAGCGCCACGCTTTCCAGCTCGCCCGGATTTTGCTCGCCGCTTTCCACAGCTTCCATCTGCGCGGGGTCCAGCAGGTCGAACGCCAGCCGCGCCATCCCCGACAGATCCACCGCAACCGTGGCCGGATCGCGCGGCAGTTTCGCCTCGGGGTCGAACATGCCCCAGATCATGTCGGACATGGTGAAATTGCCCAGCGTCAGCGACAGGGCGAAATCCTGCGCGCTTTCGGTCTTGGAGATCGGCATCTTCAGCTGGAAACCGGCCTTGTCCATCGCCGCCGAGACGGGGAAGGGCAGGTCGCTGCTGGTGAAATCCATCTGGACATTCTGGCTTTCACCACCATAAAGCAGACGGTTCTCATCCATGGCGACGCTCAGGGTGCTGCCGCCGGTCGTGCTGTTGACCTTGGATGTCGCGCCCTCCTCCTGAAAGTCCAGCGCCATGTTGCCAGCGCCCAGGATATAGCTGCCCTCAAAGGAAAAACCGCCATGCAGCGCCGCGGCGATGTCCTCGATATTCATGTTTTCGGGGAACGACGAGGTGCCGGTCATTGCCAGGCTCTCATTGCCGCCCTTCATCAACAGGTAATTGCCGTTGCCGGACGGATCCTTGAAATCCACCTCATAGGTGACGGGGCCGGATTTCATGTCCTGCACGGCGGTGCTGATATTGCCGGTCTTCATCTGGCCGGTGCCTGAGAAATCGGCGATGTCCAGGCGCGCGGCGTCGAACTTCACCGGCTCGCCCTCGACCATCAGACTGGCCAGCGTCAGGCCCAGCGAGGCGGCGGAATAGACATAGGTCATGTCGGACGCATCGCCCGAGAATGTCAGCTTGAAATCGTCGGTCAGGTATTCCAGCACCGCTTCGCCGTCTTCGGTATCGGGGCCCTCGGCACGGATCGACAGCGGCAGAACCGGCGGCAGCGTCAGGCTGACCGTGCCGTCGCTGTTGTCGCTGAAGGTCATTTCCGGAACCTTCAGGGTGATCGTCATGTTCTCTTCGGGAATCTGGAACGCCATGACGATGTCGCGGACCTCGAGCCCGCCGGATGTGGCGTTTTCCGTCGCCTGCATCTCATAGCCGAATCCCCTGATGTAACCTGACCAGTCATCCCAGACCTGCCGCGAGGTGACATCGGCAAATGCCGCCGAACCCGTCATGAAAATCATCGCTGTCGTGGCATACCCGCCCGCGCGTATGTAGGTGCTCATCCTGAACCCTCTTGCTTGAAAAATCTGCGCACAGCTTCGGGGTATATCGTCACCGGGTCAAGTGGCGTTCTGTCTGGACCCATCGCGGCAAGCCCGATACGACAGGGCGGAAAACAAAGGGAGAAACGCAAATGGACATGACCGGCAAGACGGTTCTGATCACCGGCGCCAGCCGTGGCATCGGCGCGGCGGCTGCGCGGATATTCGCCGAGAGCGGTGCAAATCTGGTTCTGGCCGCGCGCAGCGGTGACGCGCTCGGCGCGCTGGCCGATGAACTGGGCGCGCGCGCCATTGCAGTGCCTTGCAATGTGGGCGAATTCGTCGATGTGGTCGGTGCGGTCACGGCGGCGGTGGATCAGTTCGGCGCGCTGGATGTGCTGATCAACAATGCCGGCGTGATCGACCCGATCAGCAATCTCAGCGTGGCGGACCCGGCCGAATGGGGCCGTGCCATCGACATCAACCTCAAGGGCGTCTTCCACGGGATGCGCGCCGCGATGCCGCTGATGCAGGCGGCGGGGGCCGGCACGATCCTGACCGTTTCGTCAGGGGCCGCGCATTACCCGGTTGAGGGCTGGAGCGCCTATTGCAGTTCAAAGGCCGGCGCGGCGATGCTGACCGATTGCGCCCACATGGAAGGCGCGGCGCATGGGCTGCGCATCATGGGCCTGTCGCCCGGCACGGTGGCGACGCAGATGCAGCGCGACGTCAGGGCCAGCGGCGTCAACCCGGTCAGTCAACTGGACTGGTCCGAACATATTCCCGCCGAGTGGCCTGCGCGCGCCCTGCTCTGGATGTGCAGCCCGGCCAGTGATCCATGGCTGGGTCAGGAAATATCGCTGCGTGAAAAGGCTATCCGCCAGAAGATCGGGCTGACGTGATCCGCTCGGTCGGGTCCGCGCCTCAGTCCAGGGCGCGGGCCTCGTCGATCAGCATGACCGGAATGCCGTTGCGGATCGGAAAGGCCAGTTTGGCGCGATCGCTGATCAGTTCCTGCGCCGTGGCGTCATAGCGCAGGGTGCCGTGGGTCTGCGGGCAGATCAGCGCCTCCAGCATGCGGCGGTCGAATTCCGGGGTATTGACGTCTGGGGCGTTGGCGTCGGGGGTGTTGGGGGTTTCGCTCATTGCATGATCTCGTCATTGGTGCCGCCGCGCAGCGCGAACTGCATCAGCGTCACAAGGGTTTCGCGCCGCGTGCTCAGCGATGGGGCCTCAAGCAGCGCCTGTTTGTCCTCGGGTTCGAACCCCAGAAGCATCGACAGGGAGTTGATCAGCAACTCATCTTCGGCGTCTTTCATGGTGTCCCAGTCGGTGCGCAGATCGCGGGCGATGAAATACCGCTCCAGCAGGGCCAGAAAAGCGGGCCGGTCAAAGGCGCTGTCCTCTTCCTCGGGGCCGAGATCGCGCTCGAATCCGCTCCAGCTGACCCGGCAGCGCCGATAGGGGGCAAAGCCTTCGATTTCCTCGATCACGCGAAACCGTGACATGCCCGACAAGGTGATCATGTAGCGCCCGTCGCCGGTCTCGGAAAACTGCGTGACCCGCCCCGCGCAACCGATGGATTGAAGGCCGGGGCCGTCGCGCCCCGGCACCTTGTTGGGCTGGATCATCCCGATGAGGCGATCACTGGTTTTCAGCGTGTCATCCAGCATCGCCAGATAGCGCGGTTCAAACAGGTGCAGCGGCAATTTGGCGCGCGGCAGCAGCAATGCACCGGGCAGCGGAAAGACCGGGATGACGTCAGGAAGATCGAATTTCTTTATCATGACACCCAACCTAGCCCGAAACCTGGCCTGAACCATGCCTCAGGCAAAAATCATCGAACTCAGCTTGCGCCGCCCGTTCAGGACAACCGGGTCATTGGGTTTGAGCGCCTCGAAGATGGTGAACAACTGGGTCTTGGCGGCGGCCTCGTTCCATTCGCGGTCGCGCCGGAACAGATCCAGCAGGTGATCCACCGCCTCTTCGGTGCGCCCGTTGGCAAAGAGGGCCTGGGCCAGATCGAACCGCGCCTGAAGATCGTCGGGATTGGCCTCGACGGCGGCGCTCAGTTCATTGACGGGGCCGGCATTCGCGGCCTGACGCGCCAGCGCCAGTTGCGCATGCGCCGCCTCCAGTTCGGGGGCGTGGCTGATCGCGGCGGGGGCACCGTTCAGGATGGCCTCGGCCTGATCCAGATCGCCCATCGCGATATGGGCGCGCACCAGACCGCCATAGGCGGGGGCGTTTTCGGGGTCTTCCCCAAGGATCGCGGCAAAGGTCTGCGCGGCGTCGGTTGCCGCACCCTGTTCCAGCATTTCCTCGGCGGCGGCGACGGCTTCGCCAAGGCCGCCATCGGCCCCTGCGCCGCCGGATGCCTCGACGATGCGGGCGATGAAGGCGTCGATTTCCGAGGGCGGCACGGCCCCCTGAAACCCGTCGATCGGCTGACCCTGCCAGAACGCATAGACGGTGGGGATGGATTGCACGCGCAACTGGCCCGCGATGGCCTGGGCCTCATCGACATTGACCTTGACCATCTTCACGGCACCCTTGGCCCTGGTCACGGCCGCCTCAAGCTGTGGGCCCAGCGTCTTGCAGGGACCGCACCAGGGGGCCCAGAAATCGACGATCACCGGAACGGTTTGCGATGCATCCACGACCTCGGCCATGAATTGCGCTTCGGAGATGTTCTTGATCAGGTCGGTGGCGGGGGGTTGGCTGCCCAGTTCAATCATGTCGTGTATCCCAATGCGTTATCCTGTGGCGCATCGCATGACGCCATGTCAAATGGCACCGCGCGAGGCGCTTTGCTGTCATGGTTTACATGGCGTAGCGCGTGCGTGGTTGCAAGGGGCAGACCGCGCCGCGCATTGCCCGGACGCAGTGACGACGCGGCTGAAATCACAGGTCGAAGGTTGCGAAGACCGGGGCGTGATCGGACGGTTTTTCCCACCCGCGGGCGGCGCGCAGGATGCGGCTGGAATGCGCCGCAGAGGCGATGTCGGGCGTGGCCCAGACATGATCGAGGCGGCGGCCCTTGTCGGCGCTGTCCCAGTCGCGGGCGCGGTAGCTCCACCAGCTGTAAAGCTGACCGTCGGGGATATCGGCGCGCGTCACATCGGCCCATTTGCCCGACGCCATGACATCGTTCAGCGCCTCGACCTCGACCGGGGTATGGCTGACCACCTTGAGCAGTTGCTTGTGCGACCAGACGTCATCCTCGCGCGGCGCGATGTTGAGATCTCCGACAAGGATCGCGTTCTGCGGCGCATCGCCATGAAACCAGTCGCGCATTTCCGACAGGTAATCCAGTTTCTGGCCGAATTTCTCATTCTGGGTGCGGTCGGGCACGTCGCCGCCGGCAGGCACGTAGAAATTATGGATCGTGACGCCGTTTTCCAACTGCCCCGCCACATGGCGGGCATGGCCCAGTGAGGCGAAATCCTGCTCGCCCACGTCCCGGATCGGCAGTTTCGACAGGATCGCCACCCCGTTATAGCCCTTCTGGCCGCGCGCGATCATGTGGGTGTATCCAAGCGCCGCGAAATCCTCGGTCGGGATCTTGTCCACCGGGCTCTTGCATTCCTGAAGGCACAGGATGTCGGGCGCCTCTTCCTGCAGCAGGCGGCAGACCAGCGGCGCGCGCAGGCGGACCGAGTTGATATTCCATGTGGCGATGGTGAAGGACATGTGCGGGCTCCGTCGCTTGGGGTGTCACGGGGTGCCACGTTGCTATTGGCCCGGCGCCCAAAGCGCAAGGGGCGGGGCGCGGATGGCGGCGCGCGCCATGGTGGCTGCCCGAAAAAAAGGCCCCGGAAAAATCCGGGGCCAGTCCAACAGGGAGGTGCATGTGATAACCCCCACATGCAGGGGATCAGGCAGGGACCGGGATCCGGGTGGACCTGTGGCATCGGTCCAACATCGCAGGTGCGGGAATTGTTCCGCAGGCAAGCGCCTCAGGGGACCAGACGATAGCCGCCGCTTTCGGTGACCAGAAGGCGGGCGTTCGAGGGGTCGGGCTCGATCTTCTGGCGCAGGCGATAGATATGGGTC
>CAKSUL010000073.1 GCA_934501475.1 uncultured Roseovarius sp.
TCTCCAGCGTGTGGGTGGTGACGCCGGCGTTGTAGCCCCAGACCTCATGCAGCAGCACATCGCGCGCCACCACGCCCTCGGTCGAGCGGTAGAGGTATTTCAGGATGTTGGTTTCCTTTTCCGTCAGGCGGATCTTGCGATCATTCTCGTCGATCAGCATCTTCATGGCGGGTTTGAACGTGTAGGGCCCAAGTTGGAAAATCGCATCCTCGGATTGTTCGTGCTGGCGCAGTTGCGCACGGATCCGCGCCAGAAGCACCGGGAACTTGAACGGTTTGGTGACGTAGTCATTGGCCCCCGCATCCAGCCCCAGAATGGTGTCGGCGTCGCCGTCATGCCCGGTCAGCATCAGGATCGGACATTTGACGCCCTGCTTGCGCATCAGGCGGCACAGCTCGCGCCCATCGGTGTCAGGCAGGCCGACATCGAGGATCACCAGATCATAGATCGCGTCCTTTGCGTGATGCATGGCCTCGGCACCGTTGCCGGCCTCGTAGACGTCGAAATCCTCGGTCATCACCAATTGTTCGCTCAGCGCCTCGCGCAGGTCTTCGTCGTCATCCACCAGCAGGATTTTCTTGAGCTGAGCCATGGTGTTCCCCTTTTTGCGTGCGAGCGCACCGCCTCGCGTCGTGGCGATGCGTGCGCTTGAGAGATGCGCCCGAGCGTCGGGTTGGGCAAGGATTGTAACAACGTGATCACGGGCAAGTGTCGTTGCGCCGGGATTTGTTTCATTCTGTCTCAAAACCGATTAGACCTCAACCCGACACAGATTTACGGACCCCGCGAATGAGCCTTGAACCTGACATAACCGAAATGCTGGCGCGGGCGCGGGCCGATCTGCGCATGGGGGTGGCGGTGGTGCTGTCCGGGCCGGGCGATATCGGTGGCGCAGGCGTGGCGGTGATGGCGGCCGAGACGCTGAGCGCCGCGCGGCTGGAGGATCTGCGCCGCCTTGGGCCGGGCGCGGTGATGGCCGTGACGGCACGGCGCGCCGAGACGCTGAAGGCGCGCGCCTATGACGGCGATCTGGCGCGGATCGTTCTGCCCGCACATGCCGATCTGGACTGGGTGCGCGCCGTGGCTGACCCGGCCGACGATCTGCGCAAGCCGATGAAGGGCCCCTTCACCTCGGAGCGTGGCGGCAATACCGAACTGCACCGCATCGCGCTGCGCCTGATCAAATCCGCGCGCCTGCTGCCTGCGGCGGTGATCCAGCCGCTGGCGGATGCGGCCGGGTTTGCGGCGCGCCATGGGCTGACCAGCCTGCCGGCGCAGGGCGCGGCTGCGCAGTTGGACATCGCCAGCCCGCTGCACCGGGTGGTCGATGCGCGCCTGCCGCTGAGCGTGTCCGAGGCGGGCCGCCTGCATGTGTTTCGCCCCGAGGATGGCGGCGAGGAGCATTACGCCGTCGAGATCGGCACGCCGCCACGCGATGCCCCGGTTCTGGCGCGCCTGCATTCGGCCTGTTTCACCGGTGATCTGCTGGGCAGTCTGAAATGCGATTGCGGCCCGCAACTGCGCGGCGCATTGGCGCAGATGGGCACCGAGGGGGCAGGCGTCCTGCTCTACCTCAACCAGGAGGGGCGCGGCATCGGGCTGGCCAACAAGATGCGGGCCTATTCGCTTCAGGATCAGGGGTTTGACACGGTCGAGGCCAATCACCGCCTTGGCTTTGAGGATGATGAGCGCGATTTCCGCATCGGCGCCGGCATCCTGCGCGAAATGGGGTTTTCCTCGGTGCGGCTGATGACCAACAACCCGGCCAAGATCGCGATGATGGCCCAAAACGGCATCGCCGTGGTCGAGCGCGTGCCCCTGCAGGTTGGCGAAGGCGAGCATAACCGGGCGTATCTGGCCACGAAGGCGGCCAAATCGGGCCATCTGCTGTGAGGCAGGGGCAGGTTCTTTGAGTATTTTAGCAAAGAAGAAGCCGGGGCAAGGTGTCTCGGACCTGAATGCGCCGCGCGATTCAGGTCTTGGGGCGCACGACGTGGAAATCGCCCTGCATGTAGGTCAGCGGTTTTTCCTTGGAGCCGTGGATGTCGTGCACCTGGCCGATGCAGATCGTGTGGCTGCCATGCACGATGCTGTGTTCCAGCGTGCAGATGAAGCCCAGGCTTTGATCCAGAACCGGGCCTGAGGGCGTGTCGCTTGTGTCGAGTCCGGCAAAGCGCATCGCCATTTCACCCGCATCCTCGGGCAGGACATTGACGCAGAACACGGCATTTTCCAGCACGGCGGTCTCGATCCGGCTGCCGGTGCGCAGGCAGACCAGCACCGAGGGCGGATCGGCGGAGAGCGAGGAAAACGCGCTGACCGTGGCCCCGGCGCAGCCCGCGACGCCGTCGGTCGTGACCACGGTCACGGTGGTTGCGACCTGACGCATGGCGGCGATGAAGGCGTCGCGATCAACTGTCATTTCGGGCCTCGTGTGGTTGTGCCCGGCCAGAATGGCAGGGAATGCGCGCCGGCGACAGTGGCGCCGGTTTGCCCTGAAGCGTTTTGCATTTGATCCGAGCCACGGATCAGATGCAAAACGCCCACAACATCGAAGGGGCGCGGGCCCTTTCCGCTTTCCCTGGTTCAGGAAAAACGCAAAAGGCTTTAGCGGCGATAGCGGGTGACGAAATTGCGCAGGATGCGTTCGGGCGCGTGGACATCCGCCGCGCGGCACATGGCGATCAGGTCATCGGCGGCTTCGGGGGCGAAATAGCCGCTATGGCGGTAGATCCTGATCCGGGTCTCGAACCCGTCGCTGTCGGCCTCGGGGTGGAACTGCGTGGCATAGACATTCGCGCCGTGGCGGATCATCTGGAACGGGCAGGCGGGCGAGGCGATCAGGTGGGTGCAGCCCGTCGGCAGGGCTTGCAGCGCCTCCTTGTGGCCGACAAAGGCCTGGAACGCCTCCGGAAGGTCATGGAGCAGCGGATCGGTGCGCCCGGCCTCGGTGAGGGTGCAATCGGTGGTGCCCACCGCCTCGCCATAGGCGCGTTTGCTGACATCGCCGCCCAGATGCGCGCCAAGGATGCCGATGCCATAGCAGCAGCCGAGAAAGGGAATGTCGCGCGCGGTCACTTCGGGCATGAGCGAAAGGACGGCGGTTTCGATCCTGGCTTCGGTCGGGGTCTTGTCGGTGGGCGCGTCGCTGACGCAGCCCGGCCCGCCGCCGACGATCACGCCGCTGAAATCGTCAAGCGAGAGATCGCCCGGCAGCCCCTCGCAATCCAGCCGGATGCGCCGTGTGTCCTGTGCCTTCAGCCCGCCCTTGCGCAGCATCGCGGCGAATTCGTCATCGGCGGCCGCCGTTTCGGGGCGCAGTTGCAGGATGAGGAATGGTCTGGTCATGGGTGGCTCCGCCGGTGAGGTCTGTGTGCTGGCCCATCGCAGGGCCTGCGTCAAGGCTGCGCCGCTTTCTCCCTTGGCGATCGGGCGTGCGCGCCACAGTCGCCAGACACCGTCTGGCGGGCAGAACCGGGCCGAACTGCCCTGTCATCCGCTTGACGCGGCGCGGCAATGCAATAGTTTGGCACATCTCTGGCCCGAATGAGGAACCCCGTCATGACCCAGCGCCTGCACCTCGTCTTTGGTGGCGAACTGGCCGATCCGGCCCGCAATGTATTCAAATCCGTGGATGATCTGCATATCGTCGGCATTTTTCCGAACTATCAGAGCGCCTTCAACGCCTGGAAATCCGAGGCGCAGCGCACGGTCGACAATGCGCATATGCGCTATTTCATCGCCCATCTGCACAAGCTGCGCGATGAGAAGAGCGAGGCCTCTCCGACCGAGGAACTGGGCTAAGTCCGGGCCATGGCCTCCTCGCTCAGCCTGAGTGCCTATCTGGCATGGGCGCGTCGCGCCGGACAGGCGGGGCCGGCCCCTGAGCGGATCCGCCCCAGGGGCGCGCTGATCTGGGGTCATGCGACCAGTCTGGAACATGCCAACGCGCTGGTGCAACTGGCCGAGCGTCTGGCGCATGTGCGACCGGGGCTGCATAAGCTGCTGACGCGTGGCGATGATGTCGCCCCGCCCACGCATCAGCGCGCCTGCGTCATTCAGGCGGATCTGCCGCATGATACCGTGCCCGACGCCGAGGCGTTTCTGGCCCATTGGGCGCCCGATATCGGCCTGTGGACCGGCGGCGATCTGCGCCCCGCGCTGCTGAGTTGTGCGGACAAGCAGGAGATCCCGCTGTTCCTGCTGGATGCCCATGAGGCGCGGCTGTCGCGCACCAGCTGGCGCTGGTTTCCGGATCTGCCGAAATCGCTGCTGGGGATGTTCTCGCTGATATTGGCGCGCTCCGAGCGTGATGCGAGGCTGTTGATGCGGCTGGGGGTCAAGGAGGAGGATATCGCCGTTGCGGGTGTCTTTCGCGAGGGCGCGATCGTGCTGCCCTGCAATGCAGCCGAGCGCGATGAGCTGGCCGATCTGCTGCGCGGGCGCCCGATCTGGCTGGCCGCGATGGTGCAACCCGGTGAGTTGGGCATCGTGCTGGACGCGCATCGCGCGGTGGCGCGGGTGACGCACCGGATTTTCCTGATCCTTGCGCCCGATGACGAAACCCGCGCGGATCAGTTCCGCAGCGCACTGGATGCGGCGGGGATGCGTTATTGCACATGGTCGCAGGGGCAGATGCCCGAAGAGACGACGCAGGTTCTGCTGGCGGATACGCGCGGCGACATGGGGCTGTGGTATCGGCTGGCCACGATCACCCTGATGGGCAGTTCGCTGGAGCCGGGCAATGCCGGGCGCGACCCCAACGAACCGGCGGCGCACGGATCGGCGATTGTCTATGGTCCGAATGTGCGCCGCTATCTGTCCAGCTACAAGCGCTATGCCGAGGCGGGCGCGGCGCGCATCGTGCGCGACAGTGACACGCTGGCCGCCGCCCTCGGGCAGTTGATCGCGCCGGATCAGTCGGCGGTGATGGCCCATGCGGCATGGGATGTGGCATCGGCCGGGGCCGGGGTGACGGACCGCATACTGGACCTGATCCAGGACACGCTTGACGTGCTTGAGGCGGGGTGATGCGCGCGCCGGGTTTCTGGTTCACCGCGCCCACGCGCCGGACGCTGCGCGCCCGGATGCTGCGCCCTCTGGGATGGCTCTATGCGCGCGCGACGGCGCGGCGGCTGGCGCGCGGTGGCGGGGTCAGGCCGGGGGTGCCGGTGATCTGTGTCGGCAACCTGAATGCGGGCGGCACCGGCAAGACGCCGACGGTGATCGCGCTGGTGTCGCGGCTGATCGCGCAGGGCGTTGACGTGCATGTGGTCACGCGCGGCCATGGCGGGCGGCTGGAGGGGCCGGTCGCGGTCAATGAGCGCGCCCACAGCGCCGCGGATGTCGGCGATGAGCCGCTGTTGATCGCCGCCTTCGCGCCGGTCTGGGTGGCGCGCGACCGCGCGGCGGGGGCGCTGGCGGCGGTGGGCGCGGGTGCGCAGGTCATCGTGCTGGATGACGGGTTCCAGAACCCGGCGCTGATCAAGGATCTGTCGATCATCGTGGTGGACGCCGCGCAGGGCTTTGGCAACGGGTTGTGCCTGCCGGCCGGGCCGTTGCGCGAACCGGTGGATGTGGGGCTGGCGCGCGCCGACATGGTGCTGTCGATCGGGGATGAGACCGCGCAGCGCGCGTTTGACGCGACATGGGCGCGCGCGATCAAGGGGCCGCATCTGCGGGGGCGTTTGCAGCCGCTGGCGACCGGGATGGATTGGCAGGGCGCGCGCTGTCTGGCCTTTGCCGGGATCGGGCATCCCGAGAAATTCTTTGCCACGTTGCGCGCGCTTGGGGCCGATCTGGTGCGCGCCGAGGCGCTGGAGGATCACCAGCCGCTGACGACCGCGCTGATGACCCGGCTGGAGGGTGAGGCGCATCTGTTGGGCGCGCAACTGGTGACCACCGAAAAGGACGCGGTGCGCCTGCCTGCCACCTTCCGTCAGAAGGTCGTGACCGTGCCGGTGCGGCTGGAGATCGACGACTGGTCGGCACTGGACGGCGCGCTTGCGGCGCTGATGAAGACCAGCGCCGCGCCATAGAGTCGCGTCAGGGTCACGTCAGGGTCGCGCCGGTTCAGGCAGGATCGTCCTGACCCAGTTTCGGCGAGGCCTTTGCCAGATGCAGGTCCGCATCCGAAAACCGGAACGGGCTGCGCACGCCGGGCACGCCATCCGGGGAAATCTGCATCCCGCGCGCCTGCACCTGCGGATCGGCGAAGACCTCATCAAGGGTGTTGATCGGCCCGGCGGGCACGCCCGCACCCTCACAGAGCGCCAGCAGATCGGTCTTGGAAAAGGTCACGGTTCTCGCCGTCAGAAGCGCGCTCAGGTCATCGCGGTTGGCGATGCGCTCGGCGTTGCTGGCAAAGCGGGGGTCGGCGCCGACCTCGGCCAGATCCAGCGCGGCGCAGAGCCGGTGGAACTGCGCATCGTTGCCCACGGCGATGATCAGATATCCATCGGCACAGTCAAACACCTGATAGGGCGCCAGGTTGGGGTGGAAATTGCCGATGCGTCCGGGGGCCTGCCCGGTGCTGAGATAGTTCATTGCCTGATTTGCGGTCACCGAAACGGCCACGTCCAGCAGCGCCATGTCGATATGCTGTCCCTTGCCGGTCTGGCCGCGCTGATGCAGCGCCGCCAGGATCGCGGTGGTGGCATAGACACCGGTAAACACATCGGTGATCGCAACGCCGGTGCGCTGGGGTTGCCCGTCCGGTGCGCCGGTGATCGACATCAGCCCGGACATGCCCTGGATGATATAATCATAGCCCGCGCGATGCGCATAGGGGCCATCCTGCCCGAACCCGGAGATCGAGCAATAGATCAGCCGGGGATTGATCGCCGACAGGCTGGCGTCATCCAGCCCGAA
>CAKSUL010000074.1 GCA_934501475.1 uncultured Roseovarius sp.
GTGCTGGGTCTGATCCTGGGCCCGATTGCCGAGGCGAATTTCATCCAGGGTTCGATGATCGCCAACGCAACCAGCGGCATGGGCCCCTATTTCATGTCCGGCACGCTGAACGTCGTGCTGATCGCGACGGTGGTCGCCTCGATCCTCTACTCCGCCTGGATGGAGCTGCGCCAGCGCCGCTATACCAGCAAAGAGGAGATCATGGGATGAGCGTCTCGCTTCCGCGTTTTCAGCATATTGCCGCGTCCGGTGTGGTGGCGGTGGTCGGCCTGTGGGTTGCCTATCTCAGCTATACGCAGCAACCCAGCGAGGCGTTTTTGTTTCCGCGGCTGATCTCCAGCGTCTTTGCCGTGCTGGCGCTGTGGACCTTTGCCAAGGCCTGTCTGGGCTGGACCAAGGTGGGCAACGGGCTGAGTGCGCGCCAGTTCGCCAATCTGGCGCCGGGGCTGGTGGTGGCGCTGATCTATGTGTTCTGGGCGGCGCAGGCGCTGGGGTTCTATACCGCCACCACGATCGCCTTTTTCTGCCTGCTCAGCTTTTACGACCCGGCCCCGCATGACGCGCTGAAAACGTGGATCAAGCGGGCGGCGATCACGGTGGTGTTCATGCTGGTGATGTATGGCCTGTTTGCGCATCTGCTCAAGGTCTACACCCCGCGCGAAATTTTCTTTTGACGATCCGAAGGCTGCATTGAACGAAATCCAAGGGAGGATGAAAAGATGAAGAAGCTAATTGCAGGGGCCGCGATGGCCCTGATGACACTGGGAAGCGGCGCCATGGCGCAGGACTACCCGGATCGACCGATCATGATGATGGTCAGCTATGGCGCCGGCGGGGCGACCGATTTTCAGGCGCGCATCGTCACCATGACCGCGGGCAACGAAGATGCGCTGGGCGTGCCGATCGCCATCCTGAACAAGCCGGGCGCGGGGGGGCGTGTCGGGTGGAACTGGCTGGCAACGCAGGCCGACGCCGATGGCTATACGCTGGGTGCCTACAACATCCCGCATTTTATCGCGCAGTCGATCGAGGGCGGCGTGCAATACAGCGCCGACAGCTTTGAGCCGATTGCGAACTGGGGCGCGGATCCGGCTGTTCTGGTCGTGGCGGCGGATAGTGAATTCAACACGCTTCAGGATGTCGTCGATTACGCCAAGGCCAATCCCGGCGCGCTGACCACCTCGGGGGCGGGGCTTTATGTGGGGCACCACATCGCCGCGTTGCAGATGGAAAAGGCGGGCGACTTCAAACTGGCCTATATCCCCACCAAGGGCGGTGGTGCGGCGGCGATGAAGGCGGTGATCGCGGGCGATGTCATGGCCGGGATCAACAATCTCAGCGACGCGTTTCGCGCGCTCAATGCGGGCAACGTGAAAATCCTTGCCGTCGCCGACCTTGAGCGCAGCGCGTTCCTGCCCGACGTCCCCACCATGAAGGAAGCGGGGCTGGACGTGGATAACGCATCGGTCAATTTCCGCGGCATCATGGTGCCCAAGGGCACCCCCGAGGAGGTGATCGAAGTGCTGGCCGCCAAGATCCCCGAGATGTTCGCCAGCAGCCAGGTCCAGAGCAAGATGGAGGCCGGCGGATCGCCCATGCGGGTGATGAACCGCGAAGAGGTCAAGGAAATGTGGGCCGCCCGCGAAAAGACCCTGAAAGAGCTGCTTTCGGGTCTGTAACCCCATGAACACCCGACAGGGCGGCATGTTGCGCGCCCTGTCTCTTTGACGAAGGAACACACAGATGACTGCCCATGACGACATGATCGAGGTCGACGCCATCGTCGCGCGTGCCCGCGCCGCGCAAAAGGCGTATGAGGCCGCCGGCTCGCAGGAACGCTATGACAGCGCCGCCGCCGCCGTCGCCTGGGCGATCATGGAACCGGCGCGCAACCGCGCGCTGGCGGAACTGTCGGTGCGCACCACCGGTCTGGGCAATGTCGAGGACAAGATCACCAAGAACCACCGCAAGACGCTCGGCCTGATGCGGGATCTGAAAGGCGTGAAAACCCATGGCGTCATCGCGGATGATCGCGCCACCGGCATCACCCGGATCGCGCGGCCCATCGGGGTGATCGGCGCTGTCGTGCCCTCGACCAATCCGGGGGCGACGCCCGCGAACAACATCATCAACGCGCTGAAATGCGGCAATGCCATCGTGCTGTCGCCCTCGCCCAAGGGGGTTGCGACCTGCGAGAGGCTGCTGGAATACATCCATGCCGAGTTTGACCGCATCGGGCTGGATCATGACCTTGTGCTGATGATCCCCGCGCCGGGCTCCAAGGACAAGACGCAGCGCCTGCTGGAAACCAGCGATCTGGCGGTGGTCACCGGCTCGCAGAACAACGTGCGCCGCGCCTATAGCAGCGGCACGCCCGCCGTGGCCGTCGGTGCGGGCAATGTCACCGTGATCGTCGATGAAACCGCCGATCTGGCGGCAGCGGCGGAAAAGATCGCCGCCTCCAAGACCTTTGACAACGCCACCTCATGCAGTTCGGAAAACGCGCTGGTGGTGCTGGATGCGGTCTATGACGATTTCGTCGCGCAACTGGCCCGCGTCGGGGGGCATCTGGTGCGCGATGAGGGGCCGATCGTGGCCCGACTGTGGCCGGATGGGCACCTCAACCGCGAGGTGATCGCACAGGATGCCGATGTCATGCTGCGCGCCCTCGGGATGGAGGGCGATGCGCCCTCAGACACGCGCTTTCTGGTGGTCGAGACCAGCGGAATCGGCCCCGATCACCCGCTGTCGGGGGAAAAGCTGTCGCGCGTTGTCGCCCTCTACCGGGCGCGCGATTTTGACGAAGCGGTGGCGATGACCGCTGGCATTCTGGGCTATATCGGTGCCGGGCATTCGGTTGGCCTGCATTCAGCGGATGATGCGCGCGCGCTGGAACTGGGCACGCGCATTCCGACCTGCCGGGTGATCGTCAATCAGGCGCATTGCTTTGCCACCGGGGGGGCGTTCAACAACGGGATGCCGTTCTCGCTATCCATGGGATGTGGCTCATGGGGGGGGAATTCCATCGACGACAACCTGCATTGGAAACATTTCCTGCAGACCACCAAGATCGTCCGCGAGATCCCCCCGAATGAGCCATCCCTCGCCGATATATTCGCCGGATACTGGGCCGAGACCGGACAGGCGGACCCGGCCCGATGATCCTGAGCGCCGACACCCCGCCCGCCGGCACGGTGCGCGACTGGCTGGACTGGCGCGCCGAGCAGGGCGGGACGGGCTTTGTCTTTCCCGAAACGGATGAGACGCTGGACTGGGGCGCATTGCGCGATGCGGCCCGCGCCGTGGCCTGCGATCTGACCGCGCGCGGCGCCTTGCGCGGGGAAAGCGTGGCCATCGTGCATCCCAACGGGCGCGACGGGGTGATTGCCCTTTACGGCGTGCTTTATGGCGGGTTCCGCGCCACCATGATCAATCTGGCTGCCGGGCGCGATGCCATCAATTACGCGCTGACCCATTCAGGCGCGCGCATGGCGTTCGTGCACGCGGAGGCGCGCGCGCTGTTCGATGCGGCCTGCCCCGACGGGATCGAAGTGCTGGAGTTGCCGCGCGGGGATGCGGCCGAGGCGGCGCTGCTGCCGCTGACGCCGCAGGATCATGCGCTGCTGATGTATACATCCGGCACCACCGGACGGCCCAAGGGCGTGGTGCACACCCATTCCAGCCTGCTGGCGGGGGGCTGGACCACGGCCATCGCGCATCGGCTGGGACCACAGGACAGGGGGCTGTGCGTGCTGCCGATCTATCACATCAACGGGCTGTGCGTGACGGTGATGGGGGCGCTGGTGTCGGGGGGCTCGCTTGCGGTATGCGCGCGGTTCTCGGCCAGCCGGTTCTGGGATCAGGCGGCCGAGGTCGGCGCGACATGGTTTTCGGTCGTGCCCACCATCATCTCGCATCTGCTGCACTGTGAGGCGGGACCGGATGATGAGACGCGCGCGCGGCTTCGCTTTGGGCGCTCGGCCTCATCGGCGCTGGCGGTCGAGGTGCAATCGGCCTTTGAAACCCGCTTTGGCGTGCCGATCATCGAGACCATGGGCCTGACCGAGACCGCGGCCCAGATCCTGTCCAACCCGTTGCCGCCCGGCATCCGCAAGATCGGATCGCCCGGCATTGCCTTTGGCAATCAGGTGGCGATCCTGGCCCCCGACCTCAGCGAATGCGCCCCCGGCGTCGAGGGCGAGATCGCGGTGCGCGGCCCCAATGTGATGCTGGAATATCTCGACAACCCGCAGGCGACGGCGGACACATTTGCCGGCGATTGGCTGCGCACTGGGGATCTGGGGCGCAAGGATGCGGATGGCTATGTCTTTGTCACGGGCCGCCTGAAGGAGCTGATCATCAAGGGCGGCGAGAATATCGCCCCGCGTGAGATCGACGAGGCGCTCTATTCCCATGGCGACGTGATCGAGGCGGCGGCCTTTGCGCGCGCCTGCACCACCTATGGTGAGCGCGTCGAGGCGGCGGTGAAGGTGCGCGAGGGATCGACGCTGACAGACGCCGACCTGATCGCGCTATGTGTCGAGCGCGTGGGCGCGTTCAAATCCCCCGATTGCGTGCATTTCCTGGATGAGTTGCCCAAAGGGCCCTCGGGCAAGATCCAGCGCCGTCTGCTGGTCGATCTGACGCGGCGCTGAGCCAAGCGCATCGCGCCGTTCAATACCGGCGGCGCACCCGCTGGGTGCTGACCAATGTGCGGTTGCGCTGACGTTCGCGCAGATAGACGAACAACCCCGAGCCCAATATCAGGACGATGCCGATCACCACCGGCAGGTTCGGCAATTCGGCCCAGATCAGCCAGCCCCAAAAGACCGCCAGCGGCAGGCCGATATACTCAAACGGGGCAATCGTGGCGGCATCGGCCAGACGATAGGCCTGCGTGATCGTATAGCTGACGATGGCGGAATTGATGCCCAGGGCCGCGAACAGATAGATGTCGTTGCCTTGCGGCCATGACCAGGCGCGCAGCAGGAAGATCAGGCTCTGGTTCTCCAGGCCTTCGATATAGCGCCCGTCGCCCGCGCTCAGCCAGAAACCGGCGCAGACGAACAGGAACATCATCTGCACATAGATCGCCATCGCCGATGCCTTGGTCTGCGCGCCCAGTTTGCGGGTCAGGATCTGAAACACCGCATAGCTGAACGCGGCCCCCAGCGGCAGCAGGTAGACATAAGACGCCGCCGCGCGCTGATCGCCGCTTTCCCAGGGGCGCACCATTATGATCACGCCGACAAACCCGACCAGCACCGCGACCAGGCGCAGCGGCCCCACCTTTTCGCCAAGGACCGGAATGCCGAGCAGGGTGATGATCAGCGGCGCGGCAAAAAAGATCGCCGTGACCTCGGCCAGCGGAAGGCTGGCCAGGGCGGTGAAGAACATGAGATTGGCCATCACCACCAACAGCGCGCGCGCCCCGTGCAACAGCGGGCGGCTCGTGTGCAGCAGGCGCAGGCCGCCCTCATAGTATAGCAACACAAAGCTGAACAGGATGCCCACGAATGAGCGGATGAACACCGTCTGATGCAGCGGATAGCCCCCCGACAGTTGCTTGACCAGCATGTCGTTGAACGAGATCGACAGCACGCCGAACAGGACAAAGCTGATCCCCATGGCGGGGTTCTGATGGGTCTTGGGCGTCATCCGGTTTCCTTTCGCCATGGCGGTAGCTTGGCAATGTGGGCTGCGTCACGCGCGAAAATGCCCGCCGTGCGCGGGGCTTGGCTGAGGTCGGTGCATCCGCTATCGTTTTTCAGGCGCGGCGCGGATGTTCCGCGCGCCATTTCGGTATCGGGCCGTTTCGGGGCAATCGGGGAGGGACGCAAGGCCATGCAGATGAACGGGGAACGCGACATCAAGGCGGATCGCGCCACGGTCTGGGCGGCCTTGCTCAGCGCCGAGGTTCTCAAGGAATGCGTGCCCGGCGCACAGGAGCTGACCGGCACGCCCGAAGACGGGTTCGAGGCGACGGTCGTGCAGAAGGTCGGCCCGGTCAAGGCCACGTTCAAGGGCGCGGTCACGCTGTCGGACATGGTCGAGAACGAAAGCCTGACCTTGTCGGGCGAGGGCAAGGGCGGTGCGGCCGGTTTTGCCAAGGGCGGCGCGGATGTGCGTCTTGAGGATAGCGAGGCGGGCACGCGGCTGATCTATGTGGTCGAGGCCAAGGTGGGCGGCAAGCTGGCCCAGCTGGGCAGCCGGATCGTGGATGGCTTTGCCAAGAAGATGGCGGATCAGTTCTTTGCCCGGCTGGAAGAGGTGATCGAGGGCCCCTCGCAGGACGACCCCCCCGAAGAGGCCGAGAAAAAGGGCTGGCTCAAGCGGATCATCAGCTGAACGTCGCGGGCGCGGGTCAGCGGGCCGGTGTGCATCCGCGCAGGGCGCGCCCTGCCATATTTTCCGATTCCTCTTTGGCGGATTTTGCCATAGGGTCCATCACTTCAGATGGATGAGGGCGCCATGTCGGAAATTGTGACGATCACGGACCTGCACAAGGTCTATGACGGTGGGTTCGAGGCGCTCAAGGGGGTGTCGATGGGCATCCGCGAGGGCGAGATCCTGGCCCTGCTTGGCCCCAATGGTGCCGGAAAAACCACCCTGATTTCAATCCTTTGCGGGATCACAGCCGCCACTGGCGGCACCGCGTCGATCGGCGGGCACGACACCGAGCGCGACTATCGCCAGGCGCGCCGCCTGGTCGGTCTGGTCCCGCAGGAGGTGGCGCTGGAACCGTTCGAGAAGGTCATCAACACGGTGCGGTTTTCGCGCGGGCTGTTCGGGCGGCCCCGCAATGACGCCTTTGTCGAAAAGATCCTGCGCCAACTGACCCTGTGGG
>CAKSUL010000075.1 GCA_934501475.1 uncultured Roseovarius sp.
TGATCGAACTGGACATGACGGTCGAGGACGCGGCCAAACTGGTGATCTCGGCCGGCCTGGTCTATCCCAACGGCAAGGGCGGGGTCGAGGCAAAGCCCGAGACAGAAGACGAATAGCGTTTATAGTCCACGACTTGCGATGCAAACTTAAACCAAACCTTCCTCAGTTGACGGTCCGCTCCATATCGGTGGTGCTGCGCAGGTTCAGATCCGCCTTGTGCGCGCTCAGAAAATCGTCCGCCGCCGCCCGCCCCGCCGCCTTCAGCTTGCCCAGGATATAGGGCGTCGCCACCATCTTGGTCGCCACCGACAATTCGCGCATCAGCGTGTCATCGGCAATCATATGGACATGGACCCGCTTCATCGCGCCCTCGGTGATCTTGCCGCTGTCCAACAGGCGCTGCACGAAATCAATGGCGCGCAATTCACGCAAGAGCGAACTGTTGAAACTGATCTCGTTGATCCGGTTCTGGATCTCCTGCGGACTGCGCGGCACCTCGCTGCGCTCAAGCGGATTGATGTTCACGATCACGATATCGGCAGGCAGATCGGGTGCAAACAGAGGAAAAAGCGCCGGATTGCCGGTATACCCCCCATCCCAGTAATGCGCGCCGTCAATCTCGACCGCCTGAAACAGCGTCGGCAGACAGGCCGAGGCCAGCAACACATCGGTGCTGATATCGTCGCCGGTGAACACCCGGATCTTGCCGCTATGGACATTGGTCACACCAATAAAAAGCTGCGGATTGGCATGGGCACAAACCTTGTCATAGGCAAATCCCTCGACAACGCGGCGCAGCGGGTTGGCATAGAACGGCCCATAGGCATAGGGCGACATGACGCGCGTCATCGCATCGGCCATCGTCACCGGCCATACCGTTTCCAGCGCATCGTTCACCAGGCCCGGATGCGGCATCATCCCGGACATCCAGCCCGGCATCCGCATGTCCTGCACCGCCCCCATGCGGGCCCATAACCAGTCCAGCCGCGCGCGCGCGCCGCTCCGCCCATCCTCCAGCCATCCCGATTTGAACGCCGCGCCGTTCAGCGCCCCCGCCGAGGTGCCCGAAATCGCGGCAACCTCGATCTCGTCATCCTCCAGCAGCCGGTCCAGAACGCCCCAGGTGAACGCCCCATGCGCCCCACCGCCCTGCAGGGCCAGATTGATCCGCTTGACCATGGCGCGCGCTCCTCATCTTCTTGCTTGAAATATCCTGGGGGTGTGGGGGTGAAACCCCCACTCCTGCCGCTGCCTCAGAGCGCGGTCCAGCCGCCATCGACGCTGATCGTGGTGCCGGTGACCTGCGCCGCCGCATCCGAACACAGATAGAGCGTGGTGCCGCCCAATTGCTCGATCGTCGCGAATTCCTTACTGGGCTGGCGCTCCAGCAGCACCTTCTCGATGACCTCTTCGCGGCTCATGCCGTATTTCTCCATCGTATCGGGGATCTGCGACTCGACCAGCGGGGTCAGGACGTAGCCCGGACAGATCGCATTGGCGGTGATCGCCTCGCGCGCGGTCTCAAGCGCGGTGACCTTGGTCAGCCCGACGATGCCGTGCTTGGCCGCGACATAGGCGGATTTGAACGGGCTGGCCGTCAGCCCGTGCGCCGAGGCGATATTGACCACCCTGCCCCAACCGGCCTTGCGCATCATCGGCAGCGCGGCGGCGGTGGTGTGAAAGGCCGAACTCAGGTTGATGGCGATGATCGCGTCCCATTTCTCGATCGGGAAGGTCTCGATCGAGGCCACATGCTGAATGCCGGCATTGTTCACCAGGATGTCACAGCGCCCTGCCTGCTCGATCAGCGCGCGGCACTGCCCGGCCTTGGACATGTCCGCCTGGATATACCGCGCCTTGACGCCGAATTCGCGCGCCATTTCATCGGCCAGCGCGTGATCCTCCTGGCTGTCGGTGAATGAGTTGAGCACCACATCCGCCCCCGCGCGCGCCAGTTCCTGCGCGATTCCCAGCCCGATTCCCGATGTCGATCCCGTGATGACGGCGGTCTTGCCTTTGACACTCATCTCTGCGTCTCCCGATAGATGTTGCATGTTCGGGGCTGCATAACATGAGGGTGGCGCGAATGGCAGGGCCCTGTGCAGGGTTGCCGTCACGGCCGCGCGATCAAAAAAAAACGCCAGCGCGAAGCTGGCGTTAAGTTATTGAGGCAGGTTTCATACAGGCAAGAAACCTATCGAGCAGTGACTCCCTTATAAGCAATCTGGCGCTGGCATCCAAGCTAAAAGTTTGAAAAGACATAAATCCCCCTCTACTCTCGCCCCCAGACAAACAAGGGCGCAGCCGGATTGTATCCAGAATGACATCAGTGAATTTCCTGTCCTCGCGCCTGCGGGGGGCCTTTGCAGCCTTGATTTTCAGCGCGCCGATGGCGTTGGCCCAGCCTGTGCATGGCATAGCTATGTATGGCGATCCTGCCCTACCGCCAGATTTTGTGTCCCTGCCCTATGCCAACCCGGCCGCCCCCAAGGGCGGGCGCGTGGTGACCGGCAATGTGGGGGGATTTGATTCGCTCAATCCGTTCATCCTCAAGGGCACCCCGCCCTGGCAGCTGCGCTATTTCGCATACGAATCGCTGATGGGGCGCAGTTGGGACGAACCGTTCACGATTTACGGCCTCCTGGCCGAATCGGTCGAGGTGGGGCCGAACCGCGAATGGGTCGAATTCACCCTGCGCCCCGAGGCCCGATTCTCGGATGGCAGCCCGGTCACGGTCGAGGATGTAATCTGGTCCTTTCGCACCATCGGCACCGAGGGTCACCCGCGTTACCGCGATTTCTGGCAGAAGGTCAGCGCCATCACACAGACCGGTGAGCGCAGCGTGCGGCTGGAGTTTTCCGTCGATGAGCGGGATCTGGCCCTGCTGGCCGGTCTGCGCCCGATCCTGAAAAAGGCCCAATGGGACGGCAAGGATTTCGCCGAAGGCCGCCTTGAGGACATCCCCATCGGCACATCGCCCTATGTCGTCACCAGTTACGAGTTGGACCGCAATGTCGTGCTGCGCCGTAATCCCGAATATTGGGGCAAGGATCTGCCGTTGCGCCGGGGCACCAACAATTTCGATGAGATCCGGATCGAATTCTACGGTGACAACGCGGTGCTAAAAGAGGCGTTCAAGGCCGGCGCCATTTCCTATGTGCGCGAATTCAACGCCGAAAAGTGGGAATCGCAATATGATTTCCCCGCCGTGCGCTCGGGCGAGATCGTCAAATCCGAAATTCCCCATCAACAGCCCTCGGGAATCACCGGCTTCGTGATGAACACCCGCAATCCGCCGCTGGATGACTGGCGCGTGCGCGATGCGCTGATCCATGCGTTCAATTTTGAGTATATCAACGACACGCTGACCGGCGGGCGCCAGCCGCGCATCACCTCCTATTTCTCGAATTCGGAACTGGCGATGCGCGACGGCCCCGCCACCGGTCAGGTGCGCGCGCTCCTGGAGCCGTTCGCCGACGCGCTGCTGCCCGGAGCGCTTGAGGGCTATGTTCTGCCCGTCAGCGACGGCACAAGAAGCAACCGCGCCAATATCCGCAAGGCGATGGCTCTGCTGAACGAGGCCGGCTGGCAGGTCGTCGACGGTGTGTTGCGCAACAGCGAGGGCACGCCCCTGGAACTGAGCGTGCTGCTCCAGCAGGATGGGCTGATCCAGCAGGCGACCTCGATGATGGAGATCTATGTGCAGGCGCTGAAACGGCTGGGCATCACGCTGAAGGTCGAATCCACCGACAAGGCCCAATATGGCGAGCGCGAGCGCACCTATGATTTCGACCTGACCTTCATCCGGCGCGCGCTGTCGCTCAGCCCCGGCAATGAGCAGTATTTCTATTGGGGCTCGCAGGGCGTCGATCACCCCGGCAGCCGCAATCTGATGGGCATGAACAGCCCCGCCGCCGAGGCGATGATCGCCGCGATGCTGAGCGCGACAACGCGCGACGATTTCATCGCGGCCACTCGCGCACTGGACCGGGTGTTGATTTCAGGTCGCTATGTGATACCGATTCATCAGTATTCGGTCGGCCGTATTGCCCATGCGCGCGCGCTGCGCTATCCAGTAGACCGGCTGCCCATCTATGGCGACGGGGTGGAATTCCTGCCCGAAGTCTGGTGGTATAGCGAAGAGGACTGACAAGATGACCGGAACAACCCGGCGCGATGATTGAGCAAAAAAGAGCAGACAAAAGGCAATCTGAAATGAAAAAGCTGATCGTATTGACCATGCTGGCAATGCTGGCCGGCTGTGCCACGGTGGATGGTGTCGGACGTGATATTTCCGGCGCTGCGCGCGGCATTCAGGGCTGGTTCTGACCTGAGTCCATATGCGCCCGGACCCGCTCCGGCACGCCCTTGAGACAGGTTAATGAAACAGGCCAGCGCCGCCCCGAATGATGTTCGGGGCCTCCATTGATGTGCCCTTCACGTCAGCGATGTCACCCACAGGATCGTCGCGTCCTCGGCGCTGATCGACACCACGTTATGACCCATCGTCGCGTCGTAATAGACGCTGTCGCCGCGGCGCATCTCGACCGGTTCGTAAAACTCGGTGTAAAGCCGGATCAGCCCGGTCAGCACGAACAGAAACTCCTCGCCGTCATGGCGCACCCAGCCGTCGAATTCGCTGATGTTGCGGGCGCGGATGCGGGCGGTATAGGGCAGCATCTTTTTCTTGGACAGGCTGCTGGCCAGCAGGTTGTGCTCATAGGTGACGGTGGCGCAATGTGTGCCCTTGCCCGCCGGTGTCACATCCATGCGCCCGTTGATCTGCCCGCTCCGGGGCGGCGTGAACAGCTGCGGGATCGAGATTTCCAGCCCCACCGCCAGCTTTTTCAACGCCTCATAGGTGGGCGACATCTGGCCGTTCTCGATCTTGCTGAGGGTCGAGCGCGCCAGCCCCGCCTGCTGCGCCGCCTGCTCCAGCGTCCAGCCGCGCGCCTTGCGCAGATCCCGCACACGCGCCCCCAGATTGAGCGGCTCTGCCGTCTCATCTGTGCCATTCTCGCGCGCGATCGTGATCAGGGATTGGGGGCTACGGGTCATGCTTTCAGTCTATACTCAGCCGCCCCGACGCTTGCAACTGCCACGCGCCTTGCCTAATCCATGGCACATGGAGTCATGTTTCGATCAGGGGGCGCATCCGCCCTGTCCCACGCCTTTCAATCTGGCCGCGCATGTTCTGGCGCGCGCCGATGACGCGCCAGACAAGGTGGCACTGGCGGTTCTGGGCCTCACCGGCGCCCAGCGGTGGAGCTATGCGCGCCTGCAATCCGCCGTGCGCGGCACCGCCACCGGCCTGCTGCAATCAGGATTAAAAGCGGGCGACAAGGTGCTGATCAGGCTTGGTAATACGGTTGAATTTCCGATCTGCTATCTGGGCGCGATCACCGCCGGGCTGATCCCGGTGCCGACCTCCTCGCAACTGACCGCGCCCGAGGTGGCCAAGCTGATCGCCATCGTCGAACCCGCAGCGATCCTGCGCGACCCGGCCGTGGCCTGTCCCGATACGGCTCTGCCGGTGATCGGCCCCGACGCGCTGGAACAGATGTGGACCCTGCCCGCCGCCGACTATGCCATGGGCGATCCCGACCGGCTGGCCTATATCATCTTTACCTCGGGGACATCGGGCACGCCGCGCGCGGTCTGCCATGCCCATCGCGCCATCTGGGCGCGCCAGATGATGATGCAGGGCTGGTATGGGCTGGGCCGCGATGACCGGCTGCTGCATGCGGGCGCGTTCAACTGGACCTATACGCTTGGCACCGGCTTGATGGACCCCTGGACCATGGGCGCCACCGCCCTGATCCCCCAGGACGGGCTTGACCCGGCGCAGCTTCCGCTATTGATGAAACGCCATGAGGCAACGATTTTTGCTGCCGCGCCAGGGGTTTACCGCAAACTCCTCAAGCAGGGTCAGGCGCTGGACCTGCCGCATCTGCGCCATGGGTTGTCAGCGGGTGAAAAGCTGTCGGACCCGCTGCATGACGCATGGCAATCCGCCACCGGCACCGGCCTTTATGAGGCCTATGGCATGTCCGAATGTTCGACCTTCATCTCATCCTCGCCGACCAATCCGGCCAGCGACGGCAGCTTGGGACGCCCGCAACCGGGCCGGCGCATCGCGATCCTGGCCGATGGCGCAGTCGTGCCCCGTGACACCCCCGGCATCATCGCCATTCACCGCGACGATCCCGGCCTGATGCTGGGCTATCTCGGCGCGCCCGAGGACACCGCCGCGCGCTATTGCGGCGACTGGTTCCTGACCGGCGACATCGGTGAAATGGACGCGAGCGGGCAGATCCGCTATCTGGGGCGCGACGATGACATGATGAACGCCGGCGGCTACCGCGTGTCCCCGCTCGAGGTCGAGGCCGCCCTGGCTGCCCATCCCGGCATCACCCAATGCGCCGTCACCGATATCGAGGTGCGCGCGGATGCGCGCCTGATCATGGCGTTCTACACCGGCCCCGCGCCCCTGCCCGAGGACGCGCTGCACCGCTTTGCCGCTGCGCGCCTCGCCCGCTACAAGGCCCCGCGCGGCTATTTTCATGTTGACACCCTGCCCACCGGTGCCAACGGCAAGATCCTGCGGCGCGCCCTGCGCCCGATTTATGAGGCGCTCAATGGTCAAGCTTGACATCGTATCCGATCCCGTATGCCCCTGGTGCTATATCGGCAAAACCCTTCTTGATCAGGCGCTTGCACAGCGCCCCGATCACCCGTTCGTCGTGGAATGGCACCCTTACCAGCTGAAC
>CAKSUL010000076.1 GCA_934501475.1 uncultured Roseovarius sp.
GGCATGGCCCTGCTGAAGAAGAACGCGACCGAAATCGCCATCCTCAAGGTCGAGGTGTTCCTGGGTATCTTCATCGGTGCGATCACCTTCACCGGCTCGATCGTGGCCTATGGCAAACTGGCGGGCAAGATCGACGGCGCGCCCAAGAAACTGCCCGGTGGGCATGGGCTGAACGCGGCGGCGCTGGCGATCAGTCTGATCCTGGGGCTGATGTATATGGGCGGCGCGGGCATCTGGACGATGGTTCTGGTGACGCTGATCGCGGGCTTCATCGGCTGGCATCTGATCATGGGGATCGGTGGCGCCGACATGCCGGTGGTGGTGTCGATGCTCAACAGCTATTCCGGCTGGGCGGCTGCGGCGATCGGGTTCACGCTGGGCAATGACCTGCTGATCGTGACCGGCGCGCTTGTCGGCAGTTCGGGGGCGATCCTCAGCTATATCATGTGCCGCGCGATGAACCGCAATTTCGTCAGCGTGATCCTGGGTGGCTTTGGTGGCCCGCAGGGCGAGCAGATGGCCGTTGAGGGGGAACAGGTTTCCATCGACGCCGACGGCGTGGCGGCGGCGCTGAACGATGCCGATTCGGTCATCATCATCCCCGGCTACGGCATGGCGGTGGCGCAGGCGCAGGGCGCGGTCAGTGAACTGACCTCGAAACTGCGCGCGCGCGGCAAGACGGTGCGCTTTGCCATCCACCCGGTTGCCGGGCGTCTGCCGGGGCATATGAACGTCCTGCTGGCCGAGGCCCGCGTGCCCTATGACATCGTGATGGAGATGGACGAGATCAACGACGATTTCCCGAAAACCGATGTGGCGATCGTCATCGGCTCGAACGACATCGTGAACCCGGCGGCACAGGACGACCCCAACAGCCCCATCGCCGGGATGCCGGTGCTGGAATGCTGGAAGGCGAAACAGGTGTTCGTCTCCAAACGCGGGCAGGGCACGGGATATTCGGGTATCGAAAATCCGCTGTTCTACAAGGAAAACACAAGGATGTTCTACGGCGATGCCAAGGACAGCATCACAAGCCTGCTGGGCCGGATCGACTGATCCCGGCGCCTAAAGCCGCCGCTTGAACGCACGAAAAAGGGCATCCCACCGGGGGTGCCCTTTGCAATTGATGGTGCAGGGCGGCGCGAAACGGCCCGTGGGCATCATCATTTCCCGGATTCTTGTCGGGCATCCCGAATGCCGTCAGCAGGGCGCGGGCGAGCGGGTCACGATCCCCTTGCCTTATTCCAGTCATAATCTTTTTATAACAGCAAGTTAATCCCCGTAGTTGATGCCAGTGAACAGGACGCGAGTTGTGAATAAAAAGATCGAAGTGACCGGCTATGGACGCACGCAAGGCGAGGCCGAGGCCAATGCTAGAAGCAAACTGGCCGATGCCACGCATTTGGATGATGCGGCCGGTCTCACCCTTGGCGTCGTGAGTCACGGCCTTGAAGCGGTGAACTTCGGGATCAAGGTTGTCGTGGGTTACCTGATATTTGCCTGGGTGTTTTTTCTGAGTTTTTCCGCGCGCCCTATCTCCACGATCCTGGCGCTGCTCTCCATTGCTGCCGGCTGTATTCTGTTCTGGGGCATGATTGTCTATTTTCTCGGTGGTCCGGAAGAACCGGAACC
Source organism: uncultured Roseovarius sp. (assembly GCA_934501475.1). Lineage (GTDB taxonomy): Bacteria > Pseudomonadota > Alphaproteobacteria > Rhodobacterales > Rhodobacteraceae > Roseovarius. Next base: position 1,633 of record CAKSUL010000076.1, read on the forward strand.
CTATACACACCCGGCGCTCATGTTTCTGGGCAACGTGGTTCTCATCATAATCGGGTCGTTTTTTGCGGCCATCGTGGCGGAAATTCTTCTGCCGTTTTCCGCCGTTTTCGAATCCTTCGAGCGGGCTTTCCTCAGGATGCTGCCCTTCGCGCTGCGTGCGCCGATAATGGTTTCATTCACGCTTTGGCCGGTTGTCTTGCCCGTTCTGTATATTGGCTCCTATTCCGGGTGGACCTGGCAAGGCGTTCTCGAAGTCTTCGGGACCTGGCACTGGAATGACTACATCTTCATCGCGATTGTCTATCTCGTTGCCCAGGTGGCGACAATCATGACAAGGACGCTGTTTGACACCATCGTACACGAGTTCACCTGGTATGGCGCTCCGGTAGTGATCCATGACGCCACACCGGGAACCGCCAGCGGCATTCAGGACAATGACACGGCGGTTCGTTGAGCCGGGTCTGCCCAGTAGCGGTGGGTTTAAGGTGGGCGCTGCGCGTCGCTGCCTCAAGCGTCGGATGGGGCGCAAGGTGGCCTTTGCTGGGCAGGAAAAATCCTTCAACAGCTGCCTGGGTTTGGAACGGGTTTTTTGGTAGCGCAAAACAAGGCCATTGGCGCATGTTCCATAACGAGGGTTTGTTGAAGAATTTTCTCAAATCCGACATTCGCGCCGGTGCACCGAAAGCCCGCTTCGGCCCGCATAGCTGACAGACAGGACCTGCGGAGCCCTAGCGGAAATCTGCGAAGGGGGCGTCTTGGCATACTCCCGCCCGTGAGGGCGTTTCGCCCGGGGTTTCGACAGATCCGGTATCGGGTCTGCATCCCACGGGGGGGCCTTTTGTCATCTGCGCCGCCTGGTGCGGTGGCGCGGATCGCCTGCGTCGCGCAACCCCTCGCCGATGTAATTCACCCCCAGCAGGGTGAGCGAGATCGCCGCCCCCGGCCACAGCGCGCGCCCCGGCGCGATGTCCAGATGCGCCATCCCGTCGCTCAGCAACCGGCCCCAACTGGCGAAATCGGGCGGAAATCCCAGCCCCAGAAAGCTGAGCGCGCTTTCGATCAGGATCGCGTTGGCGATGCCCAGCGACGCCGACACGAGGATCGGCGAGGCCACGTTGGGCAGGATATGGCGGGTGATCATGCGCGGCGCAGATGTGCCCAGGCTGCGCGCGGCAGTGATGAAATCCCGCGCGCTCAGCGCCAGGACATCGCCGCGCACGATCCGCGCCGTCGGCATCCAGCTGGTCAGCGCGATGGCCGCGACGATCAGCACGAAGATCCCGGTCCCGTCGCCCAACGCCTCGCTGAGGGGCGCGCGAAACAGCATCACCGCGATCAGCAGCAAGGGCAGCACCGGCAGCGCCAGAAACACATCCGTGATCCGCATCAGCGGCCCGTCCAGCGCGCGCACATAGCCCGCCAGCACACCGATCAACGTCCCCAGTGCCAGCGACAGGATCATCGCCGCAAACCCGACCGCCAGTGAAATGCGCCCCCCCGCCAGCACGCGCGCCAGCATGTCCCGGCCCAGTTGATCGGTGCCAAGCGGGTGCGCGGGCTGTGGCCCCTGATTGCGGGCCATCAGGTCGATACCCGCCGGGTCCAGCCGCCAGACCAGCGGCCCGAGCACGACCCCCAGCACGATCAGCCCAAGCGTGAGCGCCCCGGCCATCGCCATCGGATGACGGCGAAACCGCGCCGCGACATCGCGCCGCCGCGACAGCGCACCGGGCGGTGGGGGAAAGGCAGGCTCAGTCATGGCGCAGACGCGGTTCAAGCAGGCGATAGAGCAGATCGGCCAGCAGATTGCTGAACACGATCAGCACCGCGATCAGGAATGTGATCGTCTGCACCGTAGGCAGGTCATTGGCGTGCAGCGAGGTGATCAGCAACTGCCCGATGCCGTTCACGCGAAAGATCTGTTCGGTGATGATCGCGCCGCCAAACACCTGCGGCAACCCGAGCGCGACCACGCTGACCAGCGGGATCAGCGAATTGCGCAGCACGTGCACGCAGATCACGCTCCATTCGCTCAGGCCCTTGGCGCGCGCCATGCGCACGTAATCGCGGCCCAGGTTGTCCAGGACGGCGGCGCGCAGATAGCAGCTGATCTGGGCGGTGGTGACAAGCGACACAACCAGCACCGGCAGCACCATCTGGCGCGCCTGGGTGACAAGGCTGGCCAGGTCGCTAACCCGGTGGGTGGTGTCATAGACCGACGGAAACCAGCCCAGCCCGGATGAGAACACCACGATCAGCACCACCCCCGAAAAGAACGGCGGCACCGAAAACGCCAGCATGGTCGCGAAGGTGGCGACATGATCGAACAGCCCATATTGGCGATAGGCCGAATAGAGCCCGATCGGCAGCGCCGCCAGCACGCCGATCAGATAGGCCAGCCCGACCACCCATAATGTCTGCGGCAGGCGATCGGCGATCAGATCGACCACCGGACCGCGCGATTGCCAGCTGATCACCCGGGCATGTCCCGCAGACAGGTCACTGCCAAAGCTCGCGTCGCACCACACCAGTGGCTCGACCACGAAGAATTGCCACAACCACAGGCCAAAGCGCTGATGCACGGGCTGGCCCAGTCCGAGGGCGCGGCGCATCTCGGCCTTGACGTCATCGGGCACGGTCATCGGGATCTGCGCCATCGGATCGCCCGGCGCCAGATCCAGAAGCAGGAAGATCAGCGCCGCGATCACCAGCAGCGTCGGCACCGCCACCATGATGCGCCGCAGGGCCCAGCCCAGCATCAGAGCGCGCGCCCGCTCATTCGCCCCGCCGATACCAGTCGGCGATGTTCCACAATTCGCTGTCCCAGGCGTTGATGCGCACACCGCCCAGCGAATTGGCATGGGCCGACACCCGCCCGCGATCGACCAGCGGCAGGATCACGCCGTCTTGCACCAGCATGTCGTTCATCGCCCGCGCGATGGCGGCGCGCGCATCCTCGCCGCCGGTCACGGCCAGTTTCGCGATCAGCGCCTCATAGGCCGGATCGCACCAGCGCCCGACATTGGGCCCCTGCCACTGGTTTTGCGGGGTCGGGGCCTGATCGCAGGCCCAACCGGCCAGATAGGATTCAGGGTCCGTGCCATCGAAATTCCCGGCATATAGCTCAAGATCGGCGTAAAACCTCTGCATGGTGTCGGGCGAGGCCGCATCGCCGCCGAAAAATACCGAAGGTTCGATATTGCGCAGCTCGGTGTCGATCCCGATCTGAGCCCACCAGTGTTTCAGCATCGCCTGGAAATCCTGCCGCACCGCGTTGGTCGAGGTCTGCAACAGCAGGCGCAGCTGTTGACCGTCGCGCTCGCGGATGGTGTCACCGTCGCTGTCGACCCAGCCGGCGCTTTCCAGCAGCGCGTTGGCCGCGGCGATGTCCTGTTGCAGGCAGGTCTCATTGGCGCGCGACGCATGGATCGCGGGCGCGGGCACGATGTTGCAGCTGGGGCGGCCGCTGACGCCATAGCCGACCTCGACCAGCAGCGCGCGATCAATCGCCATCGACAGCGCGCGCCGCACCGCCGGATCGGCCAGGATCGGATGGGGATGGGCGCGCGTGGCGCGCGTCTCGCCCAGGTCGGGATCGGGATCGGTGAAATTGATCGCCAGCCTCTCGACCAATGTGCCAAAGGCGGTGACGACCACGCCTTGCCCGCCCTGCTGCATGTCGTGCAGCACCTCGGGGGCCAGTTGCAGGTTCCAGGCGTAATCGAATTCGCCGGTTTCCAGAACCGCGCGCGCGGCTGACGTGGCACCGCCGCCGCCCTTGATCACGGCGCGGGCAAAGCCGGGCCTGTCGGGAATGCGATAGTTGGGATTCGCGCTGAACACGGCGACGTCGCCGGGGCGGAACTCATCGACCACGAAAGGGCCGGTGCCGATGGGGGCGAAATTGGCCTCGGCGCAGGTGGGTGCGCGCGCGCCCATGCAGTCGCTGAATTGCGCGCGTTGCAGGATCGGCGATTGCGCGCCGACAAAGGGGTTGTACGGAAAGGGCTTGGGGCGGGCGAACTCGACCACCACGCTCTGCGTGCCCGTCGCCGTGACCGAGACCACATCGCGGAACTTGTCGCGCTGCGAACACCCCCCCTCGGGGGCGGTGCAATAGGCATGGGTGAACTGCACGTCCTGCGCCGTCACGGGGCTGCCGTCGGACCATGTCAGCCCGTCGCGCAACTGCCATGTGATCCGGGTCAGATCGGCGCTGATGCCGCCATTCTCAAGCGTGGGAATGGCGCGCGCCAGCCATGGGATCATCTGGCCGCTCTCATCATAGCGCGCCAGCGGCTCCAGCATGAGACCGGCGGCCTCGACATCCTTGGCACCGGCCGAGAGATAGGGGTTCAGGTTGGACGGCGCCTGCCAGTAAAGGATATTCACCTGCCCATGCGCGCCGCGTTCGGCATGGGCGGGAATTCCCATGATCAGCGCAGATGCCACCGCAAAAACAGACGCAATTCGTGCCATTTCGACCTTTCGCAATCACCAACAGGGCTGCGCGGACAGCGCCCCTCCGATATGCGAAGATGCGGGTCCGGCGCTGCCCGGAATTCTTGAAACTGTGCTGTACCTAACGGCATTCACCCCTTCGTCCAATCGTATTTTTCCCCCGGTTTCGATTATGTTCGGAGGTGATGATCCGGCGCATGTTCCCATTTCCTGCCAAACCGCTGTAAGACTGTCGCAGATCCCGCCTTGCAGAATGTCCCATGCCCCAGACCCCGTTGATCCGTGTCGAGAATTTGCAGGTGCGTTTCCGCGCTGGCAATGGCACTGGCGCGGGTATGGGGGATGTGCAGGCGGTGTGCGGCGCGTCCTTCGAGGTGGCGCGCGGTGAGGTGCTGTGCCTTGTCGGTGCGTCCGGATCGGGCAAATCGGTCAGCGCGATGGCGATGATGGGGCTGGTGGGGTTCGATGGCGGTCAGATCACCGGCGGGCGCATCCTTTTTGAGGATGCAGGCGGCAAGGTGGTCGATCTGGTGGCCCGGCCCGAGGCGCTGCGCAACCTGCGCGGGCGCGATATCGCGCTGATCCTGCAGGAACCCGCGCGCGCCCTCAACC
>CAKSUL010000077.1 GCA_934501475.1 uncultured Roseovarius sp.
AGGCGGGCACGGATCGGCAGGTAGGCGAAGGGCACGCAAAACGCCGAATGCGCGAGGACCAGGTAGCCAAGACCGCTATAGCCGGTGGCGATCTTGATCGAGGCAAAGAAGATCAGCAGCGCCACGGCGGTCACGATCTCGGGGACCATGAGGGGTTGGTTGATCAGGATGTAGATGAATGTCTGCCCCCGGAACCGCCCGCGCCTTGTGGTGCCAAGTGCCGCCATCGTGGCCACGCTGGTCGAGATGATCGAGGCCCAGAACGCGATGATGAAAGACCGGATCGCCGCGCCCTGCACCGCATCGTTCTGGGCGGCGATGACATACCATTTCAACGAAAAACCGCCCCAGAGGTTGACCGAGCTTCCGCCATTGAAGGAATAGAACACCAGGGTGACGATCGGCGCATAGAGCAGCAGAAACGCGATGATCGCGATGGTCGTGAAACCCGGCAGGGTGGTGACATCGAAGGATCGGCGTTTAAACATGCGGGTCGTCCCGTGATGACATGCGTGTATAGACCAGAAGCGCCCCCAGCACGATGATCAGAAGCACCATCGACAGCGCCGCCCCCAGGGGCCAGTTCTGTCCCTGGCCGAACTGCAATTCGATGAAGTTGCCGATCATCATGTTCTTGCCCCCGCCCAGCACGCGCGGCGTGACATAGGCGCCAAGGCTGGGCACGAAGACCAGAATGCAGCCCGCAACGATGCCGGGGCGGATGGTGGGCAGGATGATCCGGCTGAGGATGCGGCGGCGCGAGGCATAGAGATCATACCCTGCCTCGATCAGCTTGAAATCGAACCGGTCGATGGCGGCATAGAGCGGCAGCACCATCAGCGGCAGATAGACATAGGCCATGCCGATCAGCACGGCGGTGTCGGTGTAAAGGATCTGGATCGGTTCGGTGATAAGGCCTGCGTTGATCAGAAACGTGTTCAACAGGCCCTGATTGCGGATCACCTCCATGATCGCGAAGGTGCGGACCAGAAGGTTTGTCCAGAACGGGATGGTGATCAGGAACAGCCAGATCGCCCGCGCGGCAGGCGGGCGGGTGGCGATGAACCATGCGGTGGGCAGGCCCAGGGCAAAGGTCAGCGCCGTGGTCATCAGCGACAGTTTGACCGACCGCCAGAAGATCGAGAGATTGGCATCGGCCATCGACACGGTGCCGTCAAAGATATCGCGCTCGAACAGGATGCGGAACCATGCCTCGCCGGAGAAGATCCAGCGCACGCCGGAATAATCGCCCGGTTGCAGAAAGGAATAGATCGCGACGATCACCAAGGGGCCGCTGGCGGCCAGCAGCAGCAGGATCAGCGCCGGGGCCGACAGCAGCCAGCCATTGACAGCGCGGGAGCGCGATCCGGCGCTCATGATTGCAACACCTGAACCATCCTGGTGTTCAGGTGCACCCCCACCGGCGTGCCCGGCTTCCATGTCTCATCCGATGCCGAGGGCACCCGCGCCACCAGTGAACTGCCGTCTGACAGCGTCAGCTGGTAATGGGTGTCGGTGCCGAAATAGGTGGCGTCACTGACCTGTGCGGCGATGGCGCCGCTTTCGCCTGCGGGCACGATGCGGATATGTTCGGGGCGGATGGCGACGGTGACGGTGCCGGTCTGATCCGACGCGACGTCCAGCACATCGCCCGCACCGAGGCGCAGCCCCGAGGGCTCGGCGGTTGCTTCGAGGAAATTGGTCTCACCGATGAAATCGGCGACAAAGCGATTGACCGGGCGGTCATAGATGTCGCGCGGGGTGCCGATCTGAAGCAGTTTTCCGGCGGACATCACGCCGATGCGGTCCGACATGGTCAGCGCCTCTTCCTGATCGTGGGTCACGAACACGAAGGTGATGCCGGTTTCGGTTTGCAGGCGTTTCAACTCGCTCTGCATTTCCTTGCGCAGTTTCAGATCCAGCGCCGAGAGCGGCTCGTCCAGCAGCAGAACCTGCGGTTCGGGGGCAAGGGCGCGCGCCAGGGCGACGCGCTGTTGCTGCCCGCCAGAAAGCTGATCGGGAAGGCGGTCGGCAAAGGCGTCAAGGCGCACGAGCGCAAGGACGCGTTCCACGGTTTCGGTGACCTGTGATTTCGGCTTGCCCAGCATTTCCAGCGCGAAGGCCACGTTCCTGGCCACGGTGAGATGCGGAAACAGCGCGTAGGACTGAAACACCGTATTGACCGGCCTCTTGTTGGGCGGGGCCAGGGTAATGTCCTGACCCGACAGCAGGATCTTGCCGGAAGTGGGAGTTTCGAACCCGGCGATGCAACGCAGCAGCGTGGTCTTGCCACAGCCGGACGGCCCCAGAAGGGTAAAGAACTCACCCTTGTTGATCTGGATTGAAACATCGTCCAGAGCGCGGATCGCTCCTTCGCCTTTGCCGTAGATCTTGACGGTGTTCTGTGCCTCGACGGCGAAAGATGTGTCCACGTTCGGCGGCCTCCTGTTGGGATGTCATGATTGCGTCGCGCAGGCGCATTTGCAAGCGCATAAAAGGGCAGAGCGGCGAAGCGCCAAGCCGGCCCATCACCCGAGCGGTTGGGGCAGGCGCACCGGTTGAACGCGCAATAATCCGTGTTGCTGCTGGGTGAGCCGGTTTGGCGAGAGGTTAAGAAAGTGTAATGAATACGGCCTGTTAGGGTGGGTGTGGCGCGCGAATTCGATTGACTCGGCGCACGGTTTCCCGTATAGGTTGTGACATGCTGGAAGAGATGCAGGAACGGCCACGGGGGCGACCCCGTTGGCCGTTTTTGCGTCTTGACTCATGCGGAGGGGCAAAGCGCAGCAACAAGTATGAGGCAATGATCACGCATGACTTTGGTCACGACCGACGACGGACCTTCGGGTCTGAGCACGTCGCTTGCGCTGCTCGAAGAGCAGTTGAGCATGATGAAAGAAGACCTGGAGGCATTGCAGAAATCCCTGCGGGCCGGGAACACCGAAGACCTTAAAAACTCGAGCCGCACCCTGTCGGATATCCGGCAATGGATGCGGATCGCATTGGAAGCGGAGATGAACCTTGAAAAACGCAAGAAACAGGAAAAGGGGATCGTCGGCGGATACGCCCTCGATTTCGACGCAGCACGGGCTTCGATCGGGTGCCGGCTGGATCGTCTCAGAAGGGCGCGCTGTCCAAGACGCATTTCTGGACAGTCTGGAGCCGGGTGAATTGCTGGCGCTGCCCTATCTGTTCGAGTTCTGGGCGCTGGAGCATCAGGTGCCGCCCGAGGGCGACTGGCGATCCTGGGTGATCATGGGCGGGCGTGGCGCGGGGAAAACCCGCGCCGGGGCCGAATGGGTGCGCGCGCAGGTCGAAGGGTCGATGCCGATGGATGCGGGGCGCTGTGCGCGCATCGCGCTGATCGGTGAGACGGTGGACCAGGTGCGCGAGGTCATGGTGTTCGGCGAAAGCGGCATCCTGGCCTGTTCACCGCCTGACCGGCGACCCGAATGGGTGGCCACGCGCAAGACGCTGGTCTGGCCAAACGGGGCCGAGGCGCAGGTGTTTTCGGCCCATGACCCAGAAGCGCTGCGCGGGCCGCAGTTTGACGGGGCGTGGGTGGATGAGTTGGCCAAGTGGAAAAAGGCGCGCGAGACGTGGGACATGCTGCAATTCGCGCTGCGGCTGGGGCGGCATCCGCAGGTCTGCATCACCACGACGCCGCGCAATGTGGGGGTGTTGAAGGACATCCTGAAGGCCGACACCACGGTGGTGACAAGTGCCCCGACCGAGGCCAATGCGGCATTTCTGGCCGAGAGTTTCCTGGAAGAGGTGCGCGCGCGCTATGCGGGCACGCGATTGGGCCGTCAGGAACTGGATGGCGTGTTGCTGGAGGATATCGAGGGGGCGCTGTGGAGCTCGGCCGCGCTTGAGGCGTGCCGGATCACCGACCCGCCGGCGATGGACAGGATCGTGGTGGCGGTGGACCCGCCGGTGACGGGCAAATCCACCTCGGATGAATGCGGGATCGTCGTGGTGGGAGCCTGCACGCAGGGGCCGGTGCAGGATTGGCGCGCCTATGTGCTGGCGGATGCGACGGTGGCGGCGGCCAGTCCGGCCAGCTGGGCCAACGCGGCGATTCGCGCCATGGAGCAGTGGGGCGCCGAGCGTCTGGTCGCCGAGGTCAATCAGGGCGGCGATCTGGTGTCGTCGGTCATCCGGCAGGTGGACCCGCTGGTGCCGATCAAGGCGGTTCACGCCAGCAAGGGCAAGGTGGCCCGCGCCGAGCCTGTGGCGGCCCTCTATGAGCAGGGGCGGGTGCATCACCTGCGCGGCCTTGGCGATCTGGAGGACCAGATGTGCGCGATGACGGTGCAGGGCTATCAGGGCAAGGGCAGCCCCGACCGGGTGGATGCGCTGGTGTGGGCGCTGCATGAATTGATGATCGAACCGGCCGCGAAATGGCGCCGCCCGCAGGTGCGCGCGGTCTGATTCAGATTTCTTAAACATTTGAGCCAATGATGCACAACAAGCGGGACAAGCACCCGACCCGAGGCACAGCAAGGAGAAGCGGCTGATGATTATGGACTTTTTTCGCCAGAGCGCAGCAGAGGCGGCCGTGCCCGAGCAAAAGGCCAGCGCGACCGGCCCGGTGATGGCCTGGCACGGATCCGGCCGCGTCGCCTGGAGCCCGCGGGACACGGCAAGCCTGACGCGCACCGGCTTTGCCGGGAACCCGGTCGGGTTTCGCTGTGTCAAGATGATTGCCGAGGCGGCGGCGTCGCTGCCTCTGGTGTTGCAGGACGCGCAGCAGCGCTATGGCGTTCACCCGCTGCTTGCGCTGATCAAGAGCCCCAACCCCGCGCAGGGGCGCGCCGAGCTGTTCGAGGCGCTTTATGGTCAGTTGCTGCTGACCGGGAATGCCTATGTCGAGGCGATTGGCGCGGAGGGCGGTGTGCCGCTGGAATTGCATGTGCTGCGCTCGGACCGGATGAGCGTGGTGCCGGGCGCGGATGGCTGGCCCATCGGCTATGAATATGCGGTGGGCGGGCGCAAGCATCGCTTTGACGTCAGCCAGGGCCATCCGACGGTGTGCCATCTCAAGAGCTTTCATCCGCAGGACGATCACTATGGCCTGTCGCCGTTGCAGGCGGCGGCGCAGGCGGTGGATGTGCATAACAGCGCCTCGCGGTGGTCCAAGGCGCTGCTGGACAATGCCGCGCGGCCAAGCGGTGCGATCGTCTATCGCGGTGCCGACGGGCAGGGCAGCCTGAGCAATGACCAATATGACCGGCTGGTGAGCGAAATGGAGAGCCACCATCAGGGCGCGCGCAATGCCGGCCGCCCGATGCTGCTGGAGGGGGGGCTGGACTGGAAACCGATGGGGTTTTCGCCCAGCGACATGGAATTCCAGAAGACCAAGGAAAGCGCGGCGCGTGAGATCGCGCTGGCCTTTGGGGTGCCGCCGATGCTGTTGGGGATACCGGGGGATGCGACGTTTTCCAACTATCAGGAGGCAAACCGCGCGTTTTTCCGCCTGACGGTCCTGCCGCTGGCAAGCCGGGTTTCGGCGGGCATTGCCGATTGGCTGTCGGGGTTCGACGGCAATGACATGGACCTGAAGCCCGATCTCGATCAGGTGCCGGCGCTGGCGGCGGAACGGGATGCGCAATGGGCGCGCGTGGCGGGTGCGGATTTCCTGACCCAGGCCGAAAAGCGCAGTCTGCTGGGCCTGCCGGCCCTGGCGGATGGGGCGGATGCCGATGGCTGAAGAGCGATACGGGTTTGAGGCGTTCGATTGTGCGCCGGCCCTGAGGCTGGAGGCGAATGAGAGGGTGGCGCGGCTGCAATTCGACGGGTTGGCGCGGCGCCTGGAAAAGATCGAAGAGGCCATGGAGCGGCTGGAAAAGCGTCTCTGGCTGGCGGTTTACGGTGTGGTGGCGACGATCCTGGCGCAGGCGTTCCAGCCTTTGCTGGCGACGCTGCCCTGAGCGGGTGCGCCTGGGTCTGAGGCGGCGCAATGATGGAAAGGATGAGGTAGATGGATATGACGACGGGACTTGAGCGGAAATTCTGCCGGCTGGGCGACGGGTTGACCGTGACCGATGGCACGGCGATCGAAGGCTATGCCAGCCTGTTCGGTGATTGCGATCAGGGCGGTGATATCGTGGCCAAGGGGGCTTATCAGCGCTCGCTTGAGCGGCTGTCGCGTGACAGGCGGCAGGTCAAGATGCTGTGGCAGCATGACCCCGCGCAGCCCATCGGCATCTGGGACGAGGTGCGCGAGGATGCGCGCGGTCTTTATGTCAAAGGGCGTCTTCTGGACAGTGTGGCGCGGGGCCGTGAGGCGGCAGCGCTGATCGAGGCGGGCGCGATTGACGGGCTGTCGATCGGCTATCGCACGGTGCGGGCCACCAAGAATGACAAGGGCCGCAGGCTCTTGACCGAACTGGAGCTGTGGGAGGTG
>CAKSUL010000078.1 GCA_934501475.1 uncultured Roseovarius sp.
ATCTGCGCGACCGCAGCGCGCGCGCGGGCCTGAGCGTCGAAAGTCTGGGCCGGCCCTGTGCTGCGCATGTGCTGGAGCGGCCCCCCTACGATCCCGACAACACAAGACTGAAAGGCTGAGCGATGATGAACACTGACTGGACGACCGAAGCCACCGCCGCCCGCCGCGATGCCTATTACGCCGCGTCGCTGACGAAATTCGTGCCGTTCCGCGAACCGCTGGTCTTCAAGAAGGGCCGGATGCAATACCTGTGGGACGTTGAGGGGCGCAAATACACCGACCTTCTGGGCATGAACCTGTGCATTTCCGTCGGTCATTCACATCCGCGCGTCGTTGCCGCCGCGATGGAACAGGCGCAGGAACTGACCCACTGCACCACCATGTTCTACCACCCCGTTCCCGCGCATTTCGCCGAGGAACTGGCCGCGACCATGCCCAAGGGGCCGAAGGGCGATATCGAATGGGTGGTGCATTTCACCAACTCGGGGTCCGAGGCCATTGATCTGGCGATGACCATGGCACGCACCGCCACCGGCAATCTGGACCTTCTGGCGCTGCGCACGGCCTATCACGGGCCGACGGCGGCGGCGCAGTCGATCACCGGCATTTCAGGCTGGCGTCATCCCGGCATGCCCGGAAACGTCGCCTTCGTGCCCGAGCCGAACCAGTATCGCGGCATCTTCGGCCCCGGCACGCAGCCCTATCTGGACGAGATCGAGCGCACGATCCAGAGCGCGACCACCGGGCAGATTGCCGGGATGTTCGTCGAATCCATTCAGGGTTATGGCGGTATTGTTGAAATGCCCCCCGGTTATATGAGCGGCGCGGCCGAGCGGGTGCGCGCGGCGGGCGGGCTCTATGTCGCGGACGAGGTGCAGTCGGGATTCGGGCGCACCGGCGATCACATGTGGGCGTTCGAGGCCGATGGCGTGATCCCCGATATCGTGGTCATGGCCAAGGGCATCGGCAACGGCTTCCCGCTTGGTGCGGTCGTCGCGCGCAAGGAGGTGGCAGCGCCCATGGCCGAGAAATTCATGTTCCACACTTACGGCTCGAACCCGACCAGCTGCGCGGCAGGGCGCGCGGTGCTTCAGGTGATCGCCGAGGACAAGGTGCAGCAGAACGCCAAGGACGTCGGCGGTGCCCTGCTGGAGCGGCTGCGCGATCTCAAGCAGCGCCACCCGGCCATCGGTGACGTGCGCGGGCGCGGCCTGATGCTGGCCATCGAGATGGTCAAGGACCGCAAGACCAAAGAGCCCGATCGCGACACCACCGCCGCCGTCTTCGAGGCGTGCCGTGATGCGGGGCTGATCATGTCGAAATCCGGGCCGCATCAGTCGGTGCTGCGCATGGTGCCGCCCTTGTGCCTGTCGATGGAAGATGTGGACAGCGTGGCCGAGGGGCTGGACGCGGCGTTCACGGCGGCGCAAAAATAAACTGTCAGCCAGCAATCAACAGGGAGAAACCGAATGAAACATTGCAGAAAACTGATTCCCGCCACTCTTGCCATGATGCTGCCTGTCGGCGCGCTGGCGCAGGATGTCGTCATACCCGATCCGAACTATGCGTCGGGGCGCGCCACCGCCTTTGCCGTCAAGGCGATCATCGAAGAGGCGCTGGGCCTTGAGGTCGAAATGCTGACCACCACCGCGGTCCCCGTCATCTTCGAGGCGATGGCGCGCGGCAATGGCGAGATTGACATCTGGACCGAGACCTGGCTGCCCAACCAATCCGCGCCGGTTGACAAATACGCGCGCGACGAGGGGCGCGTGATCATCGGAGAGCCTTTCTTCGAGGCGAAACAAGGCTACTGCGTCACCACCGTCACCGCGACCGAGCACGGCATCACCTCGGTCTTCGATCTGGCAAACCCGGAAAACGCCAAGCTGTTCGACACCAACGGCGACGGCAAGGGCGAAATCTGGATCGGTGGCCAAGGCTGGCAATCGACCAACACCGAGCAGGTGCGCGCGCGCGATTACGGGTTCGCGGATTTCTTCGAGCTTCAGGCCGTGGATGAGGCAATCGCGGCGGCGGGCCTTGCCGATGCGGCAAAGGCGAACCGGCCCTGGGTCGGCTATTGCTACAGCCCGCACCAGAACTTTGCGATGTTCGACCTGACCTTCCTTGACGAGCCGCCCCACGATCCCGAGCAGTTCAAGATGGTGCAGCCTGCCGACGATCCCGACTGGATGGCCAAATCCCATGTTGCATCCGCCTATTCCGCGACCACCGTCCATAATGCATGGTCCGCGTCACTGGCAGAGCGCCAGCCGGCGCTTGTCCCGCTGCTGGAGAGGATCGAACTGACGGCCGAGGATGTGAACACATGGGCCAAGCAGATCGTCGATGGCGCGGATCCCGAGGTTCTGGGCCGCGACTGGGCCAAGGCGAATTCCGACCTGATCGCCAAGTGGATGAGCCAATAAGGCGCGCCCGGCGCGGCGGCGGGGATGTTTCCGCCGCCGCGCCGGCTGCCCAAGGAAAAAATGCCGCGATGAGTGCTTCTCAGACAGACGACGTAATCGTTCTCGAAGATGTCTGGAAGATTTTCGGCACGCGCGAGGCCGAGGCGCTGAGCGCCGCAAGGGCGGGCATGCCCAAACCCGAGATTCTCAGCCGCTTTGACTGCGTGGTGGGCGTCGCCGGGGTGAACCTCACCGTGCGGCGCCGCGAGATTTTCTGCGTCATGGGCCTGTCCGGTTCGGGAAAATCAACGCTGGTGCGCCATGTGAACCGCCTGCTGGAGCCGACGGCGGGGCGCATCCTGATCAATGGCGCGGACATCATGCAGAAATCGAACGCCGATCTGCGGCACTTGCGGGCGCGCGACATCGGCATGGTGTTTCAGAACTTTGGCCTGATGCCCCATCGCACGGTGCGCGAAAATGTTGCCCTGCCACTCGAGATCCAGGGCGCATCGCTGAACGAGCGGTATTCCCTCGCCGAGGCGGCGCTGGCCCGCGTCGCGCTGTCGGGCTGGGGCAACCGCCTGCCATCGGATCTGTCGGGTGGCATGCAGCAGCGCGTGGGCCTTGCGCGCGCGCTGGCCGCCGATCCGCCGATCCTGCTGCTGGACGAGCCGTTCTCGGCGCTCGATCCGCTGATCCGACGGCAGTTGCAGGATGAGTTCATCCAGCTCAGCCGCGACATGGGCAAGACGACGATGTTCATCACCCACGATCTGGACGAAGCAATCCGCATCGGCACCCGTATCGCCATCATGAAGGACGGCGTTATCGTGCAGGTCGGCACCGCCGAGGAAATCGTCGCCAATCCCATGGACGATTATGTCGCCGACTTCGTTGCCAACATCTCGCGGCTGCATGTGGTGCATGCGCACCGCATCATGGAAAACGCCGACCAATGGCGCGCGCGCCAGGGTGGCGACCATGGCGACCTTACCGATTTCGCGCCTGCGCGGGCTGACATGACCATTTCGGACCTGATCGACATCGCCGCCACGACCGATGCGCCGATTGCCGTGCAGGATGGCGACGGCGCCGTGATCGGCGTCATCGACAAGGCGCGCCTGCTGAACGGGATCAAGGGGGATGTGCGATGACCGAACAGCCGACCGAAAACCAGACCGAACTGGTGAGGCGATTCACCGGGCGCAGCGGCGATTATTACGCAAGGGTCTTCGAGCGCATCGGGCAGACCGGCGGATGGCATGCGTCCTTCAACGTCGCGGCCTTCTTGCTCGGCCCGCTCTGGCTGGGCGCGCGGGCGCTGTGGCTGGCGTTCTGGGTGGCCTTCATGGTCGAGATATTCGCGGTCGTGCTGGTCGGGATCGGGATTTTCGGCGACCTGGGAAGCGATGACATCGCCCGCGCCGACCGGCTGACCACACAGGCAGCGCAGCGGATGGAGGCCGCAGAAAAGGCCGCCGCAGAGGGCAGCAGCCTGGCCGACAGCATGCGCAAATCTGCAGAGGCCATCGCCAGCGCCGCCGACAAGGCGCGCATCGCCGCCGATGCGTCGCGCGGGCAGGCGACGCTGTTCGTCGGTATCGGCGCGGCCCTTCTGGCGCTGGTGCGACTTCTGACCGGGATTGGCGCGAACGCATTGCTGGCGCTACGGTTCCGCCAGTGGCGCAGCGACAATTCTCGCCCCAGCGCCCTGCCCCTGGCGCGCATCACCGGCGCCTTGCTGCTGGTCGGGCTGTCCTATCCGCTGGCGGTTTATCGCTTTGCGCGCAGCGACGTGCCGGCCTGGCTGGTGACCTTTCCCGCCGCCACCGACCTGCGCAACGCCGTGTCGGTGGGCATTGATCAGGGCGTGCGCTGGATCGCCGACAGCTTCGGGGTGTTCTTTGCCGCGATTACCGGGGCGATAAACGCGGTGCTCAACCTGATGGAGACCGTTCTGGTCCTGACCCCCTGGCCGATCGTGATGATCGTGATCCTGACGCTGGCCTGGCAGATTTCGGGACGCCGCGTCGCGATTTTTTCAGCTGGCGCACTGGCCTATCTGGCGTTTCTGGGGTTCTGGGAAAAGAGCATGGCCACCGTCGCGCTGCTGGGCACGGCGGCGGTTCTGTGCGTGGCCATCGGTGTGCCGCTGGGCGTGTTGTGCGGGCGTCGCCCCAGGGTCAACGCCGTGCTGCGCCCCGTGCTGGATTTCATGCAGACCATGCCCGCCTTCGTCTACCTGATCCCGGTCATCGCGTTTTTCGGCATCGGCAAACCGCCGGGCATTATTGCCACGCTGGTGTTTGGTATGCCGCCCGTCATCCGGCTGACTGCACTGGGCATTGCCGGGGTGCCGCCCGGCATCCGCGAAGCGGCGCTGGCCTATGGCGCGACGCCACGATTTCTGCTGCTGAAGGTCGACCTGCCGCTGGCGATGCCGTCGATCATGACGGGGATCAACCAGACCCTTCTGATGTGCCTGTCGATGGTCGTCATCGCCTCGCTGATCGGCGCCAAGGGTTTGGGCGAGGACGTTCTGTCGGCGCTGCAATATGCGGCGGTGGGTCAGGGGATATTGGCAGGGATCGCCATTCTGATGTGCGCGATGGTGCTGGATCGGATCGTTCAGGGCCAACAGAAATAACGCAACTCACCACAGCGCGCCGCCGGTGATCTGGATGTTGTCCATCGTCAACCCCCGCGCCTCGTCGCGGCACAGATACACGGCCAGCGCGGCGACTTCGTCGGGCTGGATGATGCGCTTTTGCGGGTTCTGCTCGCGGATCTCGCGTATCAGATCGGCGCTGCTGCGTCCCTTGCCCTCGCGCGCCGCGATCTCGGCGGTATCGGAATGCAGCATGTCCGTCTCGACCCAGGTGGGGCTGATCATGGTGCAGCCGACGCCATGCGCCGCCCCTTCCAGCGCGACACAGCGGGTGAGCCCCAGCAGCCCCGCCTTGGACGCGCAATAGGCCGGATTGTCGGCCCAGCCCACGGTCGCGGCGGTCGAGCCGATGTTGACGATCCGGCCCCATTCGCGCGCGATCATGCCCGGCAGCACGGCGCGCGTAAGACGAAAGGCACCGGTCAGGTTGGTGTCGATGACGCGCTGCCACAGATCGTCCGAGTGGCCGACGACACCTTGCTCGGCGGTGATACCGGCGGCGTTGATCAGGATGTCAACCGGGCCGAGTTCGGCCTCGACACTCTCGATGGCCCGCGTCACATTCGCGCCGTCGCACACGTCCAGCGGCACCGCCTTGAACGGCGCGTCGTCCCCCTGCCCGGCGCGGCGCGATCCGACGGCGACGCGCGCGCCATGTGCCGCCAGTCGCGTGGCGATGGCCAGCCCCATGCCCGACAAACCGCCGCTGACAAAAGCGATGCGGCCAGTAAGAAAACTGTCTTGCGTCAGGCAATCAGGCATGGGGTCGTCCTTTGATGGCAAAAAGTACTATATGCTCAGCCGGCGATCAGGCCCATCTGCTCCAGCTTCAGGATCACCTGATGGGCGCAGTTGTCCACTTCGACATTTTCGGTTTCGACGCGCAGTTCGGGGTTTTCTGGAACGTCATAAGGGTCTGAAATCCCCGTGAATTCCTTGATCTTGCCTTCGCGGGCCAGTTTGTACAGCCCCTTGCGGTCGCGGCG
>CAKSUL010000079.1 GCA_934501475.1 uncultured Roseovarius sp.
GGTGCGGGCAGGCCCTGATCGGGCCTGATCGCTCAGCAGGCCTCGGCGGGGCGGCCCCGGCCCAGCGGGTCCAGATCCCGCGGCGCGATGCCGGCCATCATCCCCTGCCAATCCAGCACCTGGCGCATCAGGACCGAGCGGCCCACGCACAGGATCGCCGGGGGTTCCAGCCCGCTGGCGGCGATGGCGGCGGGCATTTCGGACAAGGTGGTTTCCAGCACCTGCTGATCGGGGGTGGTGGCGGCGCAGACGACGGCGCAGGGCTCATCCATGGGGCGGCCGGCGTCGATCAGCGCGCGGCTGATCTGATGGACATGTTTCATCCCCATGTAGATCACCAGCACCTGACTGCCCTGGGCAATTGCGCGCCAGTTCAGCGAGGAGGGGGTGTTTCCCGTCTGATCATGGCCGGTCACGAAGGTTACCGACTGGTTTATGTCGCGGTGGGTGACGGGAATGCCGGCATAGGCCAGCCCGCCGATCCCGGCGCTGATCCCCGGGATGATGCGCACGGGCACGCCATGCTGCACCAGGGTCTGGGCCTCTTCTGCGCCCCGGCCGAAAACAAAGGGATCGCCCCCCTTGAGGCGCAGCACGCGCTTGCCGGCGCGGCTGAGTTCGACCAGGCGCAGCGAGATATCGCGCTGAAGCGATGAAGGTTTGCCGCCGCGCTTGCCGGCATAGACATGTTCGGCCTGCGGGGCCCAGTCCAGAATGGCACTGCCGACCAGCGCGTCATGGACCACCACATCGGCCTGGCGCAGCGCATTGAGCGCATGCAGGGTCAACAGCCCCGGATCGCCCGGACCGGCACCGCACAGCCAGACCCAGCCGGGGGCGAAGCTGGGCCAATCTCCCGTTGCGGGGGTGGGAAGGTCGATGATGTTGCTCATGGCATGTGTATGACGGCGATTTCATCGCTGCGAAAGGGTGCGGGCGCTGCGGGATCCGCGCGGCGCGGGTCCACCCGTTCGCCCGGATTGGCGGCGGCTGGATATGTGTCTTGCAACCGGAGCCTCCGGCGGGAGTATTTTTGGAAAAATGAAAGGGCGCGCGCGCGTTTGTTTTTATTCGCACCGCATGTGTGTCCGTGATACCTGCGATGCGGTCGGGGGCGAAAAACGGGGGCATGACGCCAATGATGCGGACAGGAACCACGGGCGCAGGGCGAATCGTCGAAGCGGCGCGGCGGCGGATGCCCCCACGCCTGGGAGTGATGACGCGGGCCGGCGGTTCTGGCGGGGAAGACGGGTTTCGTCGCTGTCCGGAGACGGCAGGGGCGATGGAACGGGTGCGCGCGCCGTGAAAGAACGGATCATCACATCGGATGAATGCGTGGCCGAGGGTGCAGAGGCGCTGCGCGCCACCTGCCCGCGTCTGGCCCATGCGCTGACCTTGACCGGGCCGTTGCCGTTGCGCCTGCGCCCGGACGGGTTTGACGAATTGCTGAGCGCGATCATCAGCCAGCAGGTCAGCGTCGCTTCGGCCAACGCCATCTGGGGGCGGATGCGGCAGGCGGGCCTGACCAACCCGGATGCGGTATTGCAGGCGGGCGATGAGGGCCTGCGCGCCGTGGGTCTGAGCCGTCAGAAAATCCGCTATGCGCAGGCGCTGGCCGAGGCCGGAATCGACTACCCTGCGTTGCGCGACGCGCCGCTCAGCGAGGTGATCGCCACCCTGACGGCCGTGCCCGGTATCGGGGTGTGGACGGCGGAAATCTATGCGATGTTCTCGCTTGGGCGGGCGGATGTCTTTGCGCCGGGCGATCTGGCGCTGCAGGAGGCGGCGAAGCTTCTCTATGATCTGGACGAGCGCCCCAAAGATAGGGTCTTGCGGCAGATGGCCGAGCCTTGGGCGCCTTGGAGATCGGTTGCGGCGCGGATATTGTGGGCCTATTACAGGGTTGAAAAACAAAGGGAAGGGATCAGATGACACGCGTTCTGGAGGCTGGCCGGGTTGAGCCGCAATCAGGCACGACACGTTCGGTCGTGGTGCTGTTGCATGGATATGGCGCGAATGGCGCGGACCTGTTGGGGCTGGCCGATCCGTTGGGGCCGCATCTGCCCGACACGTTGTTCGTGGCCCCCGATGCGCCCGAGAACGTGCCGGGCATGGCGGGCGGGTATCAGTGGTTCCCGATTCCCTGGATCGACGGATCGTCCGAGGAAGAGGCCGAGCGGGGATTGCTGTCGGCCGCCGACGACCTCAACGCGTTTCTGGACGCGCTGATGGTGGATGAGGACATATTGCCCGAGCAACTGGTTTTGCTGGGCTTTTCGCAAGGCACCATGATGGCGCTGCATGTCGCCCCGCGCCGTGAGGACGAAATCGCCGGGATCGTCGCGTTTTCGGGTCGCTTGCTGCGCCCTGAATCGCTGGCGGATGAGACGATCAGCCGCCCGCCGGTCCTGCTAATCCACGGCGACGCGGATGACATGGTGCCGCCGAAATCCCTGCCCGAGGCGGCAGAGGCGTTGCAGGGTGCGGGCTGGAAAGATGTCTATGCCCATGTGATGAAGGGCACCGGTCACGGGATCGCGCCCGACGGGTTGCAGGTGGCGCTGGCCTTCATGAGCGACAAGCTGGGGCTGGCCTGATGGGTTCTGCGCTTTAGCGGCCACGCCGCTTGACGTTGCCGCCCCGTTGCCCCGGCCGCCCGGCGGTTGAGCGTCCGCGCGAATTGGTCGCGCTTGCCACCGCCGCATCCACCGCGGATTGACGCGCCAGCGGGTCGTCGGAAATGGCAAGGTCCACCGCCTCGAGCCGCCTGACCTCGTCGCGCAGGCGCGCGGCCTCTTCGAATTCCAGATTCTCGGCGGCCTTGCGCATCTGCTGACGCAAGCCGTCCAGATGCGCGGCAAGGTTGCCGCCAAACAGCGGCGTGTCCACCTTGGCGGTGACGCGGTTCATATCGACATCGCCCCTGTACAGGCCCGCCAGAACATCCTCGACATTCTTGCGGATGGTCGCCGGGGTGATGCCGTGCTTTTCGTTATAGGCGATCTGCTTGTCGCGACGCCGGTCGGTTTCGCCCAGGGCACGCTCCATGCTGCCGGTGATGCGGTCGGCATACATGATCACCCGCCCCTCGGCATTGCGCGCCGCGCGACCGATGGTCTGGATCAGCGAGGTTTCAGAGCGCAGGAACCCCTCCTTGTCCGCATCCAGAATGGCCACAAGGCCGCATTCGGGGATATCCAGCCCCTCGCGCAGCAGGTTGATGCCGATCAGCACATCGAACGCGCCAAGGCGCAGATCGCGCAGGATCTCGATCCGTTCCAGAGTGTCGATATCCGAATGCATGTAGCGCACGCGGATGCCCTGTTCATGCATGTATTCGGTCAGATCCTCGGCCATGCGCTTGGTCAGGGTGGTCACGAGGGTGCGGAACCCGTCGGCGGCGACGCGGCGCACCTCATCCAGCAGATCATCGACCTGGGTTTCGACCGGGCGGATCTCGACCATCGGGTCCAGCAGGCCGGTTGGGCGGATCACCTGTTCGACGAAGACGCCGCCGGTCTGCTCGATCTCCCATTTGGCGGGGGTGGCCGAGACGAACACCGATTGCGGGCGCATGGCGTCCCATTCCTCGAACTTGAGGGGGCGGTTGTCCATGCAGGACGGCAGGCGGAACCCGTGTTCGGACAGCGTCAGCTTGCGCCGGTAGTCGCCCTTGTACATGCCGCCGATCTGGGGCACCGAGACGTGGGATTCATCGGCGAACACGATGGCATTGTCGGGGATGAATTCAAACAGCGTCGGCGGCGGCTCACCCGGGGCGCGCCCGGTGAGATAGCGTGAATAATTCTCGATCCCGTTGCACACGCCGGTGGCTTCCAGCATCTCGAGGTCGAAATTGGTGCGCTGCTCAAGGCGCTGCGCCTCAAGCAGCTTGCCCTCATTGACCAGTTGATCCAGCCGGGTGCGCAATTCCTTGCGAATGCTGATGATGGCCTGCTGCATCGTCGGTTTCGGCGTGACGTAATGCGAATTGGCATAGACGCGGATCTGATCGAAACTGTCGGTCTTTTCGCCGGTCAGAGGATCGAATTCAGTGATGCTTTCGAGTTCCTCACCGAAAAAGGACAGACGCCAGGCGCGATCCTCAAGGTGGGCGGGGAAAATCTCGAGGCTGTCGCCACGCACCCGGAAACTGCCGCGCTGAAACGCCTGATCGTTGCGCTTGTATTGCTGGACGACCAGATCGGCGATGACCTGACGCTGGTCATACTCGGACCCGACCTTGAGATCCTGGGTCATCGCGCCGTAGGTCTCGACCGACCCGATCCCGTAGATGCACGACACCGAGGCGACGATGATCACGTCGTCGCGTTCAAGCAGGGAGCGGGTCGCGGCATGGCGCATCCGGTCGATCTGTTCGTTGATCTGGGATTCTTTCTCGATATAGGTGTCGCTGCGCGCGACATAGGCTTCGGGCTGATAGTAGTCGTAGAAACTGACGAAATACTCGACGGCGTTGTTGGGAAAGAACCCCTTGAATTCACCATATAGCTGGGCGGCCAGGGTCTTGTTCGGGGCCAGGATGATCGCCGGGCGTTGGGTTTCCTGAATGACCTGCGCGATGGTAAAGGTCTTGCCGGTGCCGGTGGCGCCCAACAGGACCTGATCGCGCTCACCCGCGCGCACGCCGCGGGTCAGTTCGGCGATCGCGGTGGGCTGATCACCCGCCGGCGTGAAATCGGTGACCAGTTCAAAGGCGCGCCCGCCTTCCAGTTTTTCACGCGTCGCCACGTCGGGCGCGGGCGCGTGCATCATCGGCATCTGCTTGTCGGAATGGGCAAAGGGCATGGGTGCGGGCATCCTTGGAGGTCAGGAGATACATTTGATGTTTTTCGCGCCATCTTCAACCCGCAGGCCGAAATGCGCGCGAACGGATGCCCGCGCGCGCCGATGCCGCACGAATACCGGTTTAACTGCTGCGCAAACCTACATATATTGCGTCTGATCGACTGACCAGAACCGGATCCCCATATGCAGGTTGTTCTTCACGCAGGTGCCCATATCACGGATGAGGACAGGCTGCTGAAATGCCTGATCGCCAATCATGACCTGCTGTCGGGGATGGGCACCCAAGCCCCGCCGCCCAAGACCTATCGCCGCCTGTTTCGCGACGTGCTGCACGCCGCCCGCCAGACCGGGATCAACGCCGACACGCGTGAGGTGCTGCTGGACGCCATGGGCTTTGATCAGCCCCCCGACCGTCTGATCCTGGCCAATCCCGGATTTTTCGGCATCCCCAAGATGGCCGCCTCGAACGGGCAGTTCTATTCCTCTGCCGTGCCGCGCACCGAGATTTTCCGCGAGATCTTCAAGCATGACGAGATCGAGCTGTTCCTGGGCGTGTGCAACCCGGCCACCTTCCTGCCCGGCATTCTGGCGCAGACGAAATTCGACAGTATCGACGCCTATCTGGGCGGCACCGCACCGACCGAGATGCGCTGGTCCGAGATGGTGGGCCGGCTGCGCGCCGCCTATCCAGACATCCCGATCACCGTCTGGTGCAACGAGGACACGCCACTGATCTGGGCGCAGCTGCTGCGCGAACTGGCCGGGGTCGACCCGCAGGTCAAGCTATCGGGTGAATTCGCCCTGCTGCGTGAAATCATGTCCAAGGCCGGGATGAAACGGTTCGAGACATATCTCGACTCTCATCCCGACATGACCGAAATCCAGAAGCGCCGGGTGATCGTCGCCTTTCTGGATAAATTCGCCGAAGAAGCCGCCATCGAAGAAGAACTGGACCTGCCCGGCTGGACCGAAGACCTGGTCGATGAACTGAGCGACATCTACGACGAAGACGTCTACGCCATCGCCCGCATCCCCGGCATCAACCTGATTTCACCATGATCGCATCAAAGGCGCAGGCGCTGGCTTGTCAACGCGCGAATCTGATGCTAAACGCGCCCCGATTGCCCCTATAGCTCAGCTGGTAGAGCAACTGATTTGTAATCAGTAGGTCCGCGGTTCGAGTCCGTGTGGGGGCACCATTTAAATACAAATTCCATATATAAATCAGCTACATACGCG
>CAKSUL010000080.1 GCA_934501475.1 uncultured Roseovarius sp.
GGTCCGACTACCTAGGTTCGCAAGGTCCGAAACAACCCCCTTTCAGGAGATTCCGCCATGGCCACCGTTGCCGTTACCGATCAGACCTTCGACGCCGAAGTGAAAAATTCAGACATTCCCGTCGTTGTCGACTTCTGGGCGGAATGGTGTGGCCCCTGCAAGCAGATCGGCCCCGCTCTGGAAGAGCTGGCCGCCGAGATGAGCGGCAAGGTCAAGATCGTCAAGGTGGACGTTGACAGCAACCCGAATTCCGCCGCCGCCATGGGCGTGCGCGGCATTCCCGCATTGTTCATCTTCAAGGATGGCGAAGTGGTCTCGAACCGCGCGGGCGCGGCCCCCAAGGCCGCATTGCAAAGCTGGATCGAAGACGCGATTTAAGGCATGGCATATCAGGCGATGCAGAAAAGGGCGCCACTTTGGTGCCCTTTTTCAAAAACGAAGGGCGCATAATGGCACATGATCAATTTCCCGGCTGGCACGGCACCACGATCATCGGCGTGAAGAAGAACGGTGAAGTGGTCATTGCGGGCGATGGTCAGGTCAGCCTGGGCCAGACCGTCATCAAGGGCAGCGCGCGCAAGGTGCGCCGCCTGTCCCCCGGCGGGTTCGACATCGTTGCCGGGTTTGCCGGGTCAACCGCCGATGCGTTTACCCTGCTTGAGCGGCTTGAGGCCAAGCTGGAGGCGGCACCGGGCCAGTTGCAGCGCGCCAGCGTCGAACTGGCCAAGGACTGGCGCACCGACAAATACCTGCAAAAGCTGGAGGCGATGCTGATCGTCACCGACGGATCGCAGATGTATGTGATCACCGGCGCGGGCGATGTTCTGGAACCCGAACATGACGTCGCGGCCATCGGATCGGGCGGGAATTACGCGCTGGCCGCTGCACGGGGCATGATGGACAGCGACCGCAACGCCGAACAGATCGCGCGCGCCGCCATGGCGATTGCCGCCGATATCTGCGTTTATACCAACGGCAATCTGACGGTGGAAAAGATCGGCGGTTAGCCCCATTTTGCCCCGCGCCCCAACAGCCACCGCCGCCGCGACAACACTGGACAAGGACCTGATATGACTGACCTCACCCCGCGCGAAATCGTGTCCGAACTGGACCGGTTCATCATCGGCCAGAGCGATGCCAAACGCGCCGTCGCCGTCGCCCTGCGCAACCGGTGGCGTCGCAAGCAACTGGCCGCCGATCTGCGCGATGAGGTCTATCCAAAGAACATCCTGATGATCGGCCCCACCGGCGTCGGCAAGACCGAGATCAGCCGCCGTCTGGCGAAACTGGCGCGCGCGCCGTTTCTCAAGGTCGAGGCGACCAAATTCACTGAAGTGGGCTATGTCGGGCGCGACGTCGAGCAGATCATCCGCGATCTGGTGGATTCCGCGATTTCCATGACCCGTGACGACATGCGCGAAGCGGTCAAGGCCAACGCCCACGCCGCCGCCGAAGAGCGCGTGATCACCGCCATCGCCGGTGAGGATGCACGCGAAGGCACGCGCGATCTGTTCCGCAAGAAGCTGAAATCGGGCGAGCTGGACGATACCATCATCGAGCTTGAGCTTGCGGACAACTCGAGCCCGATGGGCATGCTGGATATTCCGGGGCAGCCGGGTAGCCAGATGGGGATGATGAATCTGGGCGATATCTTTGGCAAGGCGTTTGGCGGCCGCAAGGTGCGCCGCAAGTTGAGCGTCGCGGAAAGCTATGAGATCCTGATCAGCGAAGAGGCCGACAAGCTGTTGGATGATGAGGCCGTGACCCGCGCCGCCATCGAGGCGGTCGAGCAGAACGGCATCGTGTTTCTGGATGAGATCGACAAGGTTTGCGCGCGCTCGGATGCGCGCGGCGCCGATGTCAGCCGCGAAGGCGTGCAGCGCGATTTGCTGCCGCTGATCGAGGGCACGACCGTGTCGACCAAATATGGCGCGGTGAAGACCGACCATATCCTGTTCATCGCCTCGGGCGCGTTCCACATCGCCAAACCGTCCGACCTGCTGCCTGAATTGCAGGGGCGTCTGCCGATCCGGGTTGAGTTGCGCGCGCTGACCGAACAGGATTTCGTGCGTATCCTGACCGAAACCGACAATGCCCTGACCCTGCAATATACCGCGCTGATGAACACCGAACAGGTCACCGTCGAATTCACGCCTGACGGTATCGCCGCCCTGGCGCATATCGCCGCCGAGGTGAATCAATCCATCGAGAATATCGGCGCGCGTCGCCTTTATACGGTGATGGAGCGGGTGTTCGAGGAACTCAGCTATACCGCGCCGGACCGCGCCGGTGAATTGGTGATCGTGGACGGCGATTTTGTCGATGCCAATCTGGGTGAGTTGATGAAATCCACCGATCTCAGCCGCTATGTTCTGTGACCTGTGTTGCCCGCGCCGCCAGCGGCGGGTGAAACGGACAGGCCGCTAAGGTTCATCTTTCTTTTGTGCCGGTTTCAGGCCAAAGGAAAATGATGAGCACCCTTTCCTTTCTTCGTTCAAACGCGCGGTGGCTGAGCGCCGGAATGCTGCTGACCTTTCTCAGCAGTTTCGGGCAGACGTTTTTCATTTCGATCTTTGCCGGTGAAATCCGCGAGGGATTCGGGCTGAGCCACGGGCAATGGGGCGGCATCTATACGCTGGGCACCACCGCCTCGGCGATCGTCATGGTCTGGGCGGGCGGTCTGACCGATATATTTCGGGTGCGTGTCCTGGGCGCAATCGTTCTGATGCTGCTGACGCTGGCCTGCCTGTCGATGGCGTTCAATCCCGTGTGGTGGCTGTTGCCGCTGGTGATCTTTGCGCTGCGTTTCAGCGGGCAGGGCATGGCCAGCCATCTGGCGGTGGTGGCGATGGCGCGCTGGTTCATCGCCACGCGCGGCAAGGCGCTGTCGATTGCCACAGTGGGATTCGCCCTTGGAGAGGCGACATTGCCGCTGATCTTCGTGTCGCTGATGATCACGATCGAGTGGCATCTGCTGTGGGTGCTGGCCGGAGCGGTCGCGATGGCCGGTATTCCGATCCTGCTGTTGCTGCTGCGTCAGGAACGCACGCCGCAATCCCTTGCCCAATCGGGTCAGAGCCTGGGGATGAAGGGGCGCAACTGGACCCGCAATCAGACCTTCCGGCATTGGCTGTTCTGGTTCATGGTTCCCGCGCTTCTGGGGACGGCGGCGTTCAACACCGCGTTCTTTTTCCATCAGGTGCATTTCGCTGAGGTGAAATCCGTCAGCCATATCGAGCTGGTGGCCTATTTCCCGTTCTATACCGGGGTCAGCATTGCCGCGATGATGCTGAGCGGCTGGATCCTGGACCGGATTGGCACCGCGCGGATAATCCCCTATATGCAATTGCCGATGGTCGTGGCCTATCTGATGTTCGCCCTTGCGCAGGGGCATCCGGGGCTGATGGTGGGGTTCCTGTTTCTGGGGCTGAATACCGGGCTGAACACCACGTTACCGTCGGCGTTCTGGGCGGAATTCTATGGCACGCGCCATATCGGCTCGATCAAGGCGATGGCGGCGGCGGTCATGGTTCTGGGATCGGCCATCGGGCCGGGAATCACCGGGCTGGGGATTGATCTGGGCGTGGGTATCGAGGCGCAATATATCGGCGTCGCGGTGTTTTTCCTGTTTTCCACCGTGATGATGACAATCGGAATCCTGCGCGCGCGCCCGCTACTTGGGCCGGCGTAGATAGACGTAATAGGCCCCGCCGCCGCCGTGACGGCCATGCGCCTCGCTGACTTGCATGACCATCTGCGTCATGGGCGGCAGAGACAGCCAATGCGGCACGTTATGGCGCAGCACACCCTGGCGCACCGGGATCGGGCCATCATCATCGCTGCGCTTGCCCTTGCCGGTGATCACCAGGATCAGGCGCTTGCCCTGGCCATAGGATCGCATGACAAAGGCGCTGAGCGCGGTATGCGCGCGATCCACGGTCATGCCATGCAGGTCGATGCGCCCCTCGGGTTTCATCTTGCCGCGCTTGAGTTTGCCATGGGCCTTCTTGTCCATCCTGACGGGCAGGGCCGCCATCCGGTCGGTCAGCCCAGGCAGCAAATCATGGCCACGGCGGGGATGCCCCGCCTTTTGCCCGACGCTGAATTGCGGGATCCGGTCGGGGGCCGGTTGCGCCGGTTTGCCCGGTTTCGGCAGGATTTTGGGCGGCGCAAAACAGGCGGGGGCCGTGGGGCGCGCCGGGGTCAGGCGTTCGGCCGTGTCGGTCACGCGTCTCCACAGCTCCAACTCATCCTCTCGCAGGTGCCGCCGTCTCATTCCCACCCCTCAGGCGCGAGGGCAAAGGCGCGCTGGATCGGCATCAGCACGGCCATGCGCCCCGGATCGCGCAGCCGTCCGGCCGCACGGCCCGCATCGTCACCCGTGCCAAAGAAAATATCCGCGCGCTGCGCACCCTTGATCGCCGATCCGGTATCCTGCGCCACCATCAGACGATGCATCGGCCCGTTGCCGCCCTTTTCAATCCAGACCGGCGCGCCCAGCGGCGTATATTTGGGATCGACCGCAACCGTGCGCTTATCGGTGATCGAGCGATTCATCGCACCCAGCGGGCCCTTGTCGCTGGGCACGTTGCTCAGCTTGCGGAAAAACACATAGGACGGGTTGTGGTGCAGCAGTTCCAGCCCCTCGACCGGATTGCGGCGGACCCAGTTCTTGATCACCTGCGCCGACACCTGATGCACGCTATAGACGCCACGCCGCACCAGCTCGGCCCCGATCGAGCGGTATGTATGCCCGTTTGAGCCACCATAGCCGACGCGCAGCATCTGACCATCGGGCAGGCGGATGCGCCCCGAACCCTGGATTTGCAGGAAAAACAGCTCGACCGGATCATCGACCCAGGCAATCTCCAGCCCCTTGTCCTGCATATAGGGGCCGGTCTCGATCTCTTCGCGGGTCAGCCAGGGATCGACCTCCTTGGAAATGCTCGGCTCTTGGTAGAGGGGATATCTGAAGCGCGGTGACGGAGTCAGCGCGCCGTTCAGTTCCGGCTCGAAATAACCGGTGAACAGCCCGCCGCTACCGTCGCTGATGATGACGGGGCGGAACAACAGCTCGAAAAACGGTTTGGCTTTGGGGGTCTGCTGTGCCAGGGCGCATATGGATTTCCAGTCCGGGTCCTTCATGTCGGTGCATGTGTTCAGAAAGACCCTGAGTGCGCTGTCGTGATCGTCACTGTCCCAACCATCGAGATCCTTGAAATCGACAATGGTATAGGTGATCTCAGCATCCGAGGCGCCACCCGCAAAGGGAAGCGCCAAGAGTATCGCAACACAAAATGCCCGGATCATTCGCCCGTGGCGACAAGCCGCCAATTGGGGTCGGGCGCGCCCATCACGCGCTCGAACGTCCAGACGTCGCGCTGACGCTTTGATTTGCCCGGCTCGCCTTCGACGATCTCGCCATCCTTGTTGCGCACGACGGAAACCAGTTCACCGATAAACCGCACGGTCACCGCACCGACCTTGGTTGCGGGATCGAAGGTGGCATCGGTCAGCGCAATCTCACGCACGCCGAAAAATTCGGATTCGATGGTCAGGCCCTGTTCTTCGCGCATCTTCACCACTTCGGCAAAGCTGTCATGGACCTCGTCTGAGAGAAAGCCCGCGATATCGGCCATATTGCCGTTTTCGAACCCCATGAGGATCATCTCATAGGCCCCGCGCGCGCCTTGCAGGAATTCACCCACGGCAAAGGACGGCTCGGCGCGCTTCATCTCGGCCAGGGCGGCGGCGGCGTCTGAATCTTCGGCGACATGATCGATGATATCGTGATCCGGCCCGCCTTCGATCACCTCGAGTTTGCGCCGCCGGTCTGCCACGCTGGTTGTGGCGGGGCGTGGTGCCTCAAACCCTTCACGGCTTCCCAGAACGCTTTTGAGGCGCAGGATCAGAAAAACAGCGATGCCAGCAA
Source organism: uncultured Roseovarius sp. (assembly GCA_934501475.1). Classification (GTDB taxonomy): domain Bacteria; phylum Pseudomonadota; class Alphaproteobacteria; order Rhodobacterales; family Rhodobacteraceae; genus Roseovarius. Next base: position 5,933 of record CAKSUL010000080.1, read on the forward strand.
GTACCAGAAGCTGTATCAATGGCGAGTTCATGGGCACCTCATTCAGGGCGAAACGTGGAAGTTGACGCGTTATGTTCTTATGT
>CAKSUL010000081.1 GCA_934501475.1 uncultured Roseovarius sp.
GTCAGGAACTCTATGATGAGATGTATGACCGCTTTGGTCTCAAGGGGTTCCTGTGCGGAAACACCGGCAACCAGTGGATGGGCTGGTTCAAGAACGAGATCAAATCAGCCGAGGATTTCAAGGGCCTGCGCTTCCGCAGCCCCGGTCTGGGCGGCGAGATGTATCGCCGGATGGGCGCGGCCGTGGTGCAGATGCCCGGCGGCGAGATCTTCCCGGCGCTGCAGGCCGGCACCATCGACGCGGCCGAATTCATCGGTCCCTGGACCGATGCGGCGCTCGGGTTCCATCAGGCGGCCAAATATTACTACTGGCCCGGCGTGCAGGAACCGGCATCCGCCGAGGAATGCGTGATGAACAAGGAAAAATGGGACGGCCTGACGCCCGAACTGCAAAAGATCGTGGAGACGGCCTGTGCCGCGACCTATGCCTATTCGGCGTCGGAATACATCTATCGCAACCCCATCGCCCTCAGGAGCCTGATCGAGGATCATGGCGTGATGGTGCGTGAGGCCCCCGAGGATGTGCTGATCGCAGCCGGCAACGCCGCTGGCGAGATCATGGCCGAGCTGCGCGAAGACAGCGATCCGCTGGTCGCCAAGATCGCCGATGCCTATGTGGATTTCCGCAAAGCCGCGATCGAGAACGCGCGCTATTCGGAAACCGCCATGGCGAAAGCGCGTGAACTTCCCTACAAGTTCGGCGAATAAGACCCCTACAGCCGCCGGGTGCCCTGCGCGCCCGGCGGCCCCCTATTCAGGAACCCGTGAATGCTGAACCTGCTGCGCGCCTATATCGCCGTTTTTGATCGCCTGAACGACTGGCTCAGTCGTGGCCTCGCCGTTATGGTCTGGTTTGTGGCCGGAATCTGCGCGGCTGTCGTGGTGCTGCGCTATGGGTTCCATATCAGCTTTACCTGGATGCAGGAGCTGTATGTCTGGGTTCATGCGGTGGTTTTCCTGGGCGCGGCCAGCTACGCGATGATGATCAATTCGCATGTGCGGGTCGATATCGTGAATTCCAACTGGTCGGTGCGCACGCGCGCCGTCGTCGAAATCATCGGCACGCTGATCTTCACCCTGCCCTGGGTGGTGATCCTCGCGTGGTTCACATGGCCATTCATCGTTGATTCATGGTCGATCCGGGAAGGCTCGTCGCAGTCCAACGGCATGCCGGGCGTGTATCTGTTGCGCACCGCGCTGCTGGGGTTCAGCGCATTGATGACGGTGCAATGCCTGTCGCTGATCGCGCGCTGCATCCTGGCGCTGAGCGGCGACAAGGACATCCAGAATTCCCCGCCCTTCGCGCGCACGTCAAGTGTGCTTGACGACGTCTCAAGCTAAGACCGGAACCTCACAGATGCTTACAAGTGGCGACGTCATCTCGATCGTATTTTTCGCGTGCACCCTTCTGGTCCTGCTGACCGGTTTTCCCATCGCCTTTTCGCTGGCCGGGCTGTCGCTGATCTTTGCCGGGATCGGCTATCTGTTCGGCGCGTTCGATCCCACGACGCTGATCAACATGCCGCTGCGGTATTTCGGCACCATGACCAACGAAATCCTGGTCGCCGTGCCGCTGTTCATCCTGATGGGCAACGTGCTGGAACGATCGGGCGTGGCCGAGGCGCTGCTGATCACCATGGGCAAGCTGTTCGGCACGGTGCGCGGCGGGCTGGGCTATTCGGTCATCCTGGTCGGGATGCTGCTGGCGGCGGCAACCGGCGTGGTGGGGGCAACCGTCGCCGCGATGACGGTGATCGCGCTGCCCGCGATGCTGAAGGCCGGGTATCAGCCGAAACTGGCCACCGGGATCATCTGTTCATCCTCGACGCTGGCGCAGATCATTCCGCCCTCGACCGTGCTGATCTTTACCGCCGACATCCTGTCAGGCGTCAACCAGACCGCGCAGATGCGCATGGGCAATTTCGCATCCGCCACCCTGTCGGCGGGGGATCTGTTTGCCGGTGCGCTGCTGCCCGGTCTGAGCCTTGTCGTGCTGTATCTGCTGTTCGTCTTCGTGAAATCCATCATGCAGCCATCGACCTGTCCGGGGATCGTGATGACCGCGCAGGACCGCCGCGGGCTGGGGCGCGAGGTTCTGACCTCGATGGTGCCGCCGCTGTTCCTGATCATCGCGGTGCTTGGCTCGATCCTGATCGGCATCGCCACGCCGACCGAATCCGCGTCGATCGGGGTGTTCGGGGCGACATTGCTGGCGGTGCTCAAACGCAAGCTGTCATGGCACTCGGCCTTTGTCGCCGGGCGCAACACGATCGTGACCACGACGATGATCTTTGCTATCGTTCTGGCCGCATCGCTGTTTGCGCTGGTGTTCCGGGGCCTTGGCGGTGAGCATATGGTCGAACAGGCGCTCAAGGACATGCCGGGGGGCGTGAACGGCGCGATCTTTATCGTCATGGCGGTGATGTTCGTCCTGGGGTTCTTCCTCGACACGTTCGAGATCATCCTGATCATGCTGCCGATCTGCGGCGGGCCGCTGATCCTTCTGGGGGTCGATCCGATCTGGCTGGGCGTGATGACCGCGATCAACCTGCAAACCAGCTTTCTCACGCCGCCCTTTGGCTATTCGCTGTTCTACATGCGCGGCCTTGCGCCCGAATCGATCAGGACGACCGAGATCTGGGCCGGCGCGCTGCCCTTTGTCGGGCTTCAGGTGGTCTCCATCCTGATCCTGTGGAATTTCCCCAGCCTCGCCACCTGGCTGCCCAGCGTGCTGATGCGCTAGGTCGCGCGCCAATGGCGGGCGGGCGCACCACCGTGGCCCCTTGCCATTGCGCCGCACAGGCGTAGTGTTTTCCCGACCCGAGGGAGACATCAGCATGAGTGACCGCACCAACCGCCGCCTTGCCCCCGCAACCCGCCTGGCACAGGCGTTGCGGTTTCTGGACGAAAAGACCGGCGCCATCGTGCCGCAGATACAGCCCTCGTCGACCTATGCGCGCAATGCCGAATATGGCGCGCGCAAACCCTATATCTATCGCCGCGACGGCAACCCGACCACCGAGGAGGCCGAGGCGATCATCGCCGACCTGGAAGAGGCAAGCGACACGATGCTGTTCGCCTCGGGCATGTCGGCCTGCAATGCGGTGATCGAACATCTGCCCGAAGGCGCGCATGTGCTGATTCCCGACGTGATGTATCACGGGGTGCTGCACCAGTTCGACAATTACGCCACGCGCCACCGCCTCGAGGTCAGCTATTATGGCGCCGGCGATCTGGAGGCGATGCAGGGCGCGATCCGCCCCGGTAAAACCGCCCTTGTCTGGGTCGAAACCCCCAACAACCCCGATTGGGTCGTGACCGACATCAAAGCCGCCGCGTGCATCGCGCATGACGCGGGCGCGCGCCTGTTCACCGATTGCACCGGGACGCCGCCCTGCTGCACTCGCGCGCTGGATCTGGGTGCGGATATTTCATTCCATTCGGCGACGAAATACCTCAACGGGCACTCGGATGTGACCGCCGGGGCGCTGTCGGTGCGCGACCCCGGCCCGTGGTGGGACGAGATCGCGTCGGTGCGCACGCTTCAGGGGACGGTGCTGCATTCCTTCGATGCGTGGCTGCTGATCCGGGGGATGCGCACGCTGATCCTGCGGGTGGAGAAGGCGACGCAAAGCGCGCTCAGGATCGCGCAGCATTTCGAGGGGCATCCGCTGGTTCAGACCGTGCTTTATCCCGGCCTGCCCGCGCATCCGGGCCATGAGATCGCCAAACGCCAGACCGGCGGGCTGTATGGCGGGATGCTGTCGATCATCATCAAGGGCAGTGAGCAGGACGCCATCAACGTCGCGCGCAATTGCGAGGTGTTTTATCCCGCGACCTCGCTGGGGGGTGTCGAGAGCCTGATCGAGCACCGCAAGACGGTGTCGGGCGAAGGGTTCAAGGTCCACCCCAGCCTGTTGCGCCTGTCCATCGGGATCGAGGATGCGGATGATCTGATCCACGATCTCGAGCAGGCGTTGACGCGTGCGGCGGGCCGGGGATGAGTATTTAAGGAAAAATGAAAGGACGCGCGGCAGTCAGGGCGTGGCCCGGTCCGCGCAGCGCACTTGTGGGTCGCATGGCCTTGAGCGCGGGCGCGCCTTCCTCTACCAATGCGCGCAAGCAAGAGGCGCGCATATGGCATTCACAATCGCAATCGACGGTCCGGCGGCGGCTGGCAAGGGCACGGTGGCCAGACGGCTGGCCGCGCATTTCGGCTTTGCGCATCTGGACACCGGGCTGCTTTATCGCGCCACCGGGCTGCGCACGCTGGATGGCACCGACCCGATCGAGGCGGCGCGCGCCCTGCGGGCCGCGGACCTCAAGGCCGAGGATCTGTTGCGCGCGCCCGAGGTTGCGCAGGCCGCCAGCCGGGTTGCCGCCATCCGTGAGGTGCGCGAGGCGCTGATTGATTTCCAGCGCGCCTTTGCGCGCCGCTCGGGCGGGGCGGTTCTGGACGGGCGCGATATCGGCACGGTGATCTGCCCCGACGCGGAGGTGAAGCTCTATGTGACTGCCACCGATGAGATCCGCGCGACACGTCGCCTGAACGAGTTGTCGAGCAAGGGGCATGACGTCACCTATGACGAGGTGCTGGACGATCTGCGCACCCGCGATGCGCGTGACAGCGCCCGCGCCACCGCGCCGCTGCGCCCCGCGCGGGACGCGGTGCAACTGGACACATCGACCATGACGATAGATCAGGCCGTGGCCGCCGCCATCGCCGAGGTTGAGCGCAAGCGCGCCGCAACCGGGCCTGTGTCCCGTTAAGGCTTGCATATATGGGCCTGAGCCGTTAAACGCGGCGCGTCACCAATGGCGATCACTGCCGCAAGGCATCTGAACATGCAGGGTCGGACTCTCCGGCCCTTTTCCACGTTTTGCGATTCGCCCGACCAATGAAACCCCAAGACCGGCGGAGACAACCGCGCGGCCGGAAAACTGAACAAAAGGAACCTGAGACCACATGGCTCAACATACATCCATGGAGGAATTCGAAGCCCTCCTGAACGAAAGCTTCGAAATCGACACGCCCGAAGAGGGCACGGTTGTCAAAGGCAAGGTCATCGCTGTCGAAGCGGGCCAGGCCATCATCGATGTCGGCTACAAGATGGAAGGCCGCGTCGATCTGAAAGAATTTGCGAATCCCGGCGAAGCCCCCGAAATCTCGGTTGGTGATGAGGTCGAGGTGTTCCTGCGTTCGGCAGAGAACTCCCGTGGCGAAGCGGTCATTTCCCGCGAAATGGCGCGCCGTGAAGAAGCCTGGGATCGCCTGGAAAAGGCCTATGCCGACGAAGAGCGTGTCGAAGGCGCGATCTTTGGCCGCGTCAAGGGTGGCTTTACCGTGGATCTGGGCGGCGCGGTTGCGTTCCTGCCCGGCAGCCAGGTCGATGTGCGTCCCGTGCGCGATGCCGGCCCGCTGATGGGTCTGAAGCAGCCGTTCCAGATCCTGAAAATGGACCGCCGCCGGGGCAACATCGTGGTGTCGCGCCGTGCGATCCTCGAGGAATCCCGCGCCGAGCAGCGCGCAGAAGTCATCGGAAACCTGACCGAAGGTCAGAATGTCGACGGCGTCGTCAA
>CAKSUL010000082.1 GCA_934501475.1 uncultured Roseovarius sp.
GACTGGCACAGCGCCATCACCTGAGCGGCGGCGCGCGGACCCTCTGGCGGACCTTCGCACCGATGGTGCCGCCCGTCGCGGCGGGGATTGCCCTGCTTGCGGGCGTGGTTCTGCTGGTTTCCGGCAACCTGCCCGCAGAACATTCCCGGCTGGGTCTGCTGCGCGACCTCTTGCCGCTTTCCTTCATCGAGGCGTCCCATCTTGCGGGCAGCATCGCGGGGCTGTTGCTGATCGTCGTTGCGCGCGGCCTTTACCGCAAGCTCTATCGCGCCTGGATGGTTGCAATGGCGCTGCTGGCCATCGGTCTGATCGCCTCGCTGGCCAAGGGGCTCGACTGGAAGGAATCGCTCTCGATGCTCGTGACGCTGGGCGTTCTTGGCCTGTTCCGCCCGGCGTTTTACCGCGCCGAGGGCGGATCGCTGTTGCGGCTGAACGCGACCTGGCTGGTCAGCATCACCGTTCTGATGGCCGCGATCTTCTGGATCGGCCTCTTTGCCCATTCCCATGTGCCCTACCGCAACGCGCTCTGGTGGGATTTCACCTGGCATGGTGATGCCTCGCGCTTCCTGCGCGCCAGCCTTGCCGTTGCGGTGGTCCTTGGCGTCATCGCGTTCAATTCACTGGTCAGCGGGCGCCCCCGGCGCGCCGGACCCCAGCCGATCCCGGACGCCGTGCGCCGCCTGGTCACGCAGAGCGAGGACACCGAGGCGGGGATCGCCCTGACCGGCGACAAGGCATTCCTGCTGGACGAAGGCGAGCGCGCCTTCATCGCCTATGCCGATACGGGGCGGTCGCTGATCGCCAAGGGCGACCCGGTGGGTGACGCCGAGGCCGGGAAAAAGCTGATCTGGCGCCTGCGTGAGATGGCCGACCGGCAGGGCCGCGCTTGCGCCTTTTATTCCGTGTCCTCCGCGTATCTGCCGACCTATCTCGATCTGGGCCTGTCGATCCTCAAGATCGGTGAGGTCGCGCGCGTCGATCTGCGCGGCTTCACGCTGGACGGGTCCGGCAAGAAAGGCGTGCGCCAGGCCCGCAACCGCGCGGTGCGCGACGGCTTTGTCTTCGAGGTGATCCCGGCGCAGGGCCTGGCCCCCGTCATGGCCGATCTGCGCCGCGTCTCGGACGCATGGCTGGCCCACAAGCAGGGTGAGGAAAAGGGCTTTGCGCTTGGCGCCTTCGAGGAAAGCTATATCGCGAATTTCGATGTCGCCACCCTGCGCGCGCCCGGCGGGCAGATTGTCGCCTTCGCCAATCTCTATAAGGGGGCGAACCTGCACGAGCTGTCGCTTGATCTGATGCGCTATGCCCCGGACGCGCCCGGGTTCGCCATGGACGCGCTCTTTGCCGAACTGATGCTCTGGGGGGCCGCGCAGGGCTATCGCTGGTTCTCGCTTGGGGCCGCGCCGTTTTCGGGAATCGAGAACCGCCAGCTGGCGCCGATCTGGAACCGCATCGGCGGCTTTGTTTATGAGCATGGCGAGCATTTCTACAATTTCGAAGGCTTGCGCGCCTTCAAGGAAAAGTTCGACCCGGTCTGGAGCCCCAATTACCTGGCTTGCCCCGGCGGGCTGGCCGCGCCGCGCATCCTTTACGAGGTCAACGTGCTGATCTCGGGGGGCTTGCGCGGGCTGATGAAATAGGAGGCATCCGATGATCGTGAATTTCGAAACCCACGCATCCAATGAGCGGACCTTCCTGTCCTGGGTGCGCACGGCGGTCGCCATTGTCGGCTTCGGGCTGGCTGCGGCGCGGCTGGGCAATACCCCGGCGCCGCCATGGTCGGATCTGTTGCTGCTGGTGTCGGGTGCTGCGGTGATCGTGCTGGCCTGGGCGCGGATGCGGCATGTGAGGGGGCGCATCGACCGGTCCGAGCGCCTGCCCGACGATTCCGATCCGGCCGAGGTCTTCCTGATCCTGCTTATCATCGCGCTGTTCGTCCTTCTGGGGAGCTTTGCGATCCATGTCACCTGAAGGCGCAACCAACGGAACGATCTTGCAGCGCGCCACTCGCGCCGCATCGCGGCTGCGTTTCACGCTGCTGTTCCTTGCCGCCATGCTGGTTGCCAACATCGCCACCGGCAGTATCGGCGACGACCTGCCCCATGAGATGCTGGAAGCATGGGGCATCGGGCATGACGCGCTGATTTCGGGCGATGCCTTTCGCCTGATGACGGGCACCTTCCTGTCGCACGATCCGGACATGCTGCTGCGCCAGTTCGTCTTCGCCGGGGCGGTCATCGGCTATACCGAATGGCGGCGCGGCAGCCTTCGCGCAGCGGCGCTGTTCTTCGGTCTCGATCTTGTCGGCACCTTGCTGCTGCTGGCATCCATCGGAGGGTCCGCCGGCCTTGGCCATCTTGCGGCGTTGAACGATGTCGGCATGTCGATCGGCGGGTTCGGCCTGATCGGGCTGGCCATCGCCGGGTGGCCTCGCCGCTGGTTGGTGCTGGGCCTCGTCGTTTGCGCCATTGGCGCGAAATACGGGCTCGCCGCCGATCCGCTGGCCGATCTCGGTCACATCCTGGCGCTCGGCCTGGGTTTCGCCTTTGGATCCGTTGCGCAAGTCGGACAACGGAACAAATCGAGCGAGGCACGCCATGCGCGATAGATCCCACAGCGTTGAAAAAGCCGTGCCGACCGCCGCCGCCGCAGGGGCGCGGCGCGGGATGCTGCCCGCCCTGCTGGCGTTCATCGCCAGCTGCGGGACGCCAAAGCGCACAGCGCACACACTGGCCGACCAGATGGCGGCAAGTGTTCCGGGATACCACGACATCCGGTTTCATGCCGATATGGCCGCCTCTGACCTCGCGGCCAAACGCGACAGTTTTCTGCCCCCAAGCCGGGGAGAGGACGGGCGCGCAAGCTGGCTTGCGCTGTCCTCGGGCGGCGCGGGCGGTGCCTTCGGGGCGGGCGTTCTGACCGGGTGGAGCGAGCGCGGCAACCGGCCGCAATTCGATCTCGTCACCGGTGTCAGCGCCGGTGCGCTGCTTGCCCCCTTCGCCTTTGTCGGCCCCGCCGCCGACCGCGAGCTTGCCAACCTCTTTACCGCCGATTCGGTCGCCCGGCTCAATCGCAGCCGGTCGCTGCTGGCCGGGATTTTCGGCCAGGGGGCGCTGCCGTCGTGCGAACTCAGGGCGCTGATCGACGCGCATCTGGATGCCCCGCTGTTGGACAGGATCGCCGCGCGCCACCGCGCCGGCGCGCGCCTGTTGATCGTCACCACCAACCTTGATGCGCAGCGCAGCCTGGTCTGGGATATCGGCGCCATCGCCACATCGGAGCGGCCCGACAGGCTGCACCTGATCGGCGATATTCTGGAAGCTTCGGCAAGCATTCCGGCGATCTTTCCGCCGGTCCGCATCACCGTTACTGCCGACGGGAAATCCTTTGAGGAACTGCACGCCGATGGCGGGGCAATGCGTCAGGTCTATCTTCTGCCGGATGCCTTCTATTCCAGTGCAGCGCTTGATGGGCTGCGCCCCGACATCCATGTCGTCGTCGACGCGGAACTCGCGCCGCGATTCAGCGTGATCCCGCAGCAATCCATCCGCATCGCGGAACGCGCGCTGGAATCGCTCGAAAAATCCAACGCCTGTGGCATCGTGGCGGGCATCGCCGGTTTCGCGCGCCAGAACCAGGCGACCTTCCGGCTGGCCTATGTCGACCGTGCGATCCCAATTGACCGCCGCATTCCGTTTGACCCCGCCTATATGCAGGGCGCCTTTGCGCTTGGTCAGGTCAAGGGCCGGACCGGTGCATGGGAAGCGGGCCCGCCGGTCGGCACCGCGCTTCTTGAAACAGAGTGAGAGGCCAAGACCATGAAATATCTGGATGATTATCGGTTCTTTCGTGGTCTTCGCCCTGCAGCCGGCGCGCTCTTGCCTTTCATCCTGCTGACGGCATGCAGTGATGAGCGCAGCAGTTTTCTGGACCCCGGCGGACCCATCGCGGCGGCGCAGCGCGCGCATCTGATCGAGGTCGTGGCCTGGACGATGATCGCGATCCTGCCGGTTTTCATCCTGGTGCCGCTGATGCTCTGGCGTTATCGCTATCGCAATACCAAGGCGCGCTATACGCCCGACTGGCAATTCTCGGGGCTGATCGATCTGGTCATGTGGGGTGTGCCCTTTGTCATCGTGGCGGTGCTGGCAACGCAGCTTTGGCGCAGCACCCACGCGCTCGACCCCTACAAGCCCATCGACGCCGCCGGGCCGCCGATCTCGGTACAGGTCGTCGGGCTCGACTGGAAATGGCTGTTCATCTACCCCGATCAGGGCATTGCAACCGTCAACGAACTGGCCTTTCCGGCGGGAAGTTCGGTCGCGCTCGACATCACCACCGACACGGTCATGCAATCCTTCATGATCCCGGCACTGGCGGGCCAGATCTATGCCATGCCGGGCATGCGCACCAAACTGCATGTGCTGGCCGATGCGCCGGGCACCTTCCTCGGCGAGAACACGCAATGGAGTGGCATCGGTTTTGCCGCGCAGAAGTTTCAGGCCCGCGCGATGACGCCCGAGGCGTTTGCCGGTTGGGTCGCCGAGGTGAAGGCAAAGGGTGTCCCGCTGGACGCCGCCGCCTATGGCCGCCTCGCTGCAAGTTCGACCGGCGCAGAGGCGCATGACGCGCTTGGCACGTCGCAGATGCCGGGTGGAGTCATCTGGTTCAACCGGGTCGCGCCGGACCTCTTCGGAACCGTGATGCACCGCTACATGCAGGGCACGCCGGTCCCCCCGGCGCAGCAGCCCGGCGCCGTCGGTTACGCGCCACAGGCAGCCGTGACAGGAGAAGGCCAATGAACACCGATGTCCTTCCCGACTGGCTGTTCGGCCGGTTCGACCTGTCATCGCTGCCGATCTGGCTGGCGATCCAGAACCCGACAATCAGCGAGCTGATCGGCGCCGGGGCGGCGATGGCCGTGATCCTCGGTGCCATCGCCGCAATCGCGTTCATCACATGGCTCGGCGCATGGGGCACGCTCTGGCGCGACTGGCTGACCAGCAC
>CAKSUL010000083.1 GCA_934501475.1 uncultured Roseovarius sp.
GCATTCTTCCGCCCCGACACGCCGGACAACAACTCGTTCGAGCAGTGGAGCGCGGACGGCAGCCTCGATTCCGCGCAGCGCGCCAATACGTTGTGGAAGGACCGGCTGGCGAATTATGTAGACCCCGGTCTCGACCCTGCCATCGACGAGGAAATCCAGGCCTACATCGCCCGGCGAAAATCCGAGAAGCCCGACATGGCGTTTTTCTGATGCGCTTGTCGGTCTGACATGAGCCGCACGATCATCATCGGCGGCGGCGCCATCGGCCTCAGCCTTGCCTGGCATCTGGCGCAGCGCGGCGAGGCAGACGTGCTGCTGCTGGAGCGCAACACGCTGACCTCCGGCACCAGTTGGCACGCCGCCGGCATTGTCGGGCCGCTGCGCGCAACGCCCAACATGACGCGCCTTGCGATGTATGCGGGGGAGTTGTTTCCCGCGCTTGAAGGGCTGACAGGGCAGGACACCGGCTATCGCAAGACGGGCGGCTACTGGCTGGCTCGCGCGCCGGAGCGGATGGACGAGTTGCACCGCATCGCGGCATTGGGGCGCCATTTCGGCCTGACGCCCGAGATCATCACGCCAAGCGCGCTGGCGGCGCTGATGCCGGATCTCGACACGCAAGGGCTGGTCGGTGCGATGTCGGTGGCCGAGGATGCCAGCGTGAATCCCGTCGATCTGTGCATGGCCTATGCGCGCGGGGCCAAGGCCAAGGGCGTGGAAATCCGCGAGCATGTCGCGGTTGACAGGCTATTGACCACCGGCACCCGGATCACCGGCGTCAGGTTGACCGATGGCACCGAGATCGCGGCGGATCGCGTCGCGATCTGCGCCGGGGCGTGGTCGAAACGGCTGGCCGAGACGGCGGGCGTCGCCCTGCCCTTGCAGCCGGTCGAACATATGTATGTCGTGACCGAACCGATGCCGGGGCTTGCGCAACCCTTCCCGGTGGTGCGCGATCTGGATCGCGGAATCTACATCAAGGGCGACGCGGGCAAGCTGGTGATCGGCGGGTTCGAACCCGACGCCAAATGCTGGGATGCGTTTGGTCCCGAAGGCGACCGCCCGTTCCTGGAGATGGCCGAGGATTGGGAGCAGTTCACCCCCTTCATGGAGGCCGCGCTGACGCTGGTCCCGGCGCTGGAAACCACCGGCATTGCGCATTTCATGAACGGACCAGAGAGCTTTACCGCCGATACGCGCCCGCTGATCGGGCAGACGCCGCAGGTGGACGGGCTGTTCGTTGCGGCGGGGATGAACTCGGTCGGGGTCATGTCCTCGGCCGGGGTGGGCCGCGCCCTGGCCGACTGGATGATCGAGGGGGACGCGCCGATGGATCTCTGGGAGGTCGATATCGCCCGCGTCGATCCGGCCACCGCCGCCCCCGCACATATGCAGGCCCGCATGGCCGAGGCCGTGGCCGACCTCTTTACCCTGCACTGGCCCTACAAGCAGCCAAAGGCGGGGCGCGGGTTGCGCACATCCGCGCTGCATGCGCAGTGGGCCAGGGCCGGCGCCGTCTTTGGCCTCACCGCCGGGTGGGAGCGCGGGCTGTGGTATGCGCGTGACGCCAGCGAGCGGGATCTGCCCTATTCGGTCGGCGCGCAGGCGTGGCAGGGCATCGCCGAGCGCGAGGCGGCAGAGATGGCGACGGGCACCGCGCTGCTGGATCTGTCCCCCTTCGGCAAGTTCGACATCGAGGGGCCGGATGCGCTGGCATTTCTCAATCACATCGCCGCCGCGCAAATCGATGTGGCGATCGGCCGGGCGGTCTATACGCCGCTGATGAACGCCAAGGGCGGGATCGAGGGCGACGTGACGATCACGCGAACCGGCACGCAGGCGTTCCGCCTGACCTCGGGCGCGGCCACACGCACCCGCGATGCCGCCTATCTGCGCCGTCATGCGGCGGATCGCGACGTGACGATCATTGACCGGACCGAGGACGAAGTTGTCATCGGCGTCATGGGCGCGGGCAGCCGTGACATGCTGGCGGCACTCTCGCCGGATGATTTCGCCGAATTTCCGTTTTCCACGTCGCGAGAGGTGACCATCGCCGGGCAGCCCTGCCGCGCCACGCGCGTCAGTTTCGTGGGCGAACTGGGCTGGGAGCTGAGCATCCCGGCCATGAATGGCGCCGCCGTGTTCGACGCGCTGCGCGGCGTCGGTGCGCAGCCGATGGGGCATTACGCATTGGACGCCTGCCGGATCGAGAAGGGGTTCAAGCATTGGGGCCATGATCTGGGGCCAGAGGTGACACCACTGGAGGCCGGGCTGGGCTTTGCCGTGGACTGGTCCAAGGACTTCATCGGCAAACCGGCGCTGGAGGCGCAGCGCGCCGCAGGCCTGACCCGGCGCATGGTGCTCATGCATCTCGCGGACGGGCCGCTGATCCTGCATGATGAACCCGTGTGGGAAAAGGGCCGCGTCGTCGGGCTGACCACGTCGGGCGCCAGGGGTGCGCGCACCGGGATGACGCTGGCCTTGGCGATGATCGACATCACCCCCGGCGAAAAGCCGGGTGAAACAGCAAAAAGAGACTTCCGGATCGAGGTGGCGGGAGGCATGTATCCCGCAACGGCGCTGAGCGCGCCACCATTCGATCCCAAGGGCAAAAGGATGCGGCCATGAGCGACGCGCAAGTTCTGATCATCGGTGGCGGCGTGATGGGCGTCTCGCTGGCCTATCACCTGACCAAAGCGGGGTGGAGCGATGTGGTGCTGGTCGAAAAGAACGACCTCACCCACGGCTCGACCTGGCACGCGGCGGGGCTTTGCACGCATTTCGCGCATAGTGCCACCGTGCAGGAACTGCGCGCCACCTCGGTGCGGCTCTACCGCGATATCCTGCCGCAAGAGACAGGGCAGAACGTCGGGTTTCACCGCTCTGGCGCGATGCGGATCACGCGCAACCCCGACCGGATGGATGAATTCGCCCATGTCGCGGGCCTGTCGAAATTCACCGGCTATCCGCTGGAAATCATGACTCCCGAGAGGGTGGCGGAACTCTATCCGCTGGCGGAACTTGATGGCCTGCTGGGCGGTATCTTTGAGCCGGACGATGGCCATGTCGACCCGACGCTGGCAACCAACGCGATGGCGCAGGTCGCGGCAAAGGGTGGCGCGACCTTCCGCCGTTACGAGCCGGTGCAGGCGATCCGCCGCGATGGCGATCACTGGCTGGTCGAGACGTCCAGGGACACCATCCGCGCGCGCCATATCGTCAACGCCGCCGGCACCTGGGGCTGGGAAATCGGGCATATGATGGGGCTGAACATCCCTTCCGTGCCGATGCTGCATCAATATCTGGTGACGGATACCATTCCCGAAATCGCCGCCCGCATCGCATCCGGCGCGCCGGAGCTGCCGATCATCCGCGACCCCGAAGAAAGCTGGTATGTGCGCCAGGAACGCGACGGTCTGATCCTCGGCCCCTACGAGAAGGCGGCGCAGCCCTGGTCGATCGACGGCGTTCCGCCCGAGTTCGGCGCCGACCTCATGCCGCCCGATCTGGACCGGGTCGAGCATATCATCGAGGCCGCGATGGCGCGCATTCCGGCGCTGGGGCATGGCGGGATCAAATCGGTGGTGAACGGCCCGATCACCTTTACCCCCGACGCCAATCCGCTGGTCGGCCCGGCGCATGGGCTGGCGGGCGCATGGCTGCTGACCGGCTCATCCATGGGCGTGATGGAGGGCGGCGGCGCGGGCTGGTTCCTGGCGCATTGGATGACGCATGGCGCGCCACCGATGGACGCGCTGGCCATCGACAGCCGCCGTTTCGGCGCATGGGCCGACCGCGATTACCGCGTCGAAAAGGCCGTCGAGTGTTTCGGCCTGCAATTCGGCGTGCATTACCCGTTCGAGGAACGCCCCGCCGCCCGCGGCAAGCGCCTGTCGCCGCTGCACGATGAAATGCTGGCACGCGGCGCCGTGATGGGCGTCGCCTATGGCAAGGAGCGGCCGAACTGGTTCAGCCAGACGCCGGGTGACGTGGCGACGCACAGCTTTCGCCGCCCGAACTGGTTTCCCGCCGTCGCGCGCGAGGTCGAGGCCGCCAGCACCCGCGCTGCGCTGGCCGATCTGTCGGTATTCGCCAAATTCGACATAACCGGCCCCGATACACGCCGCTTCATCGACACCTTGGGCGCGAATCTCGCCCCCAGGACGGGGCGCATCGGGCTGACCCATGCGCTGACCCCGGCAGGCGGCACGCAGGCGGAATTTTCCGTGACCATGCTGGCCGAGGATCACGCCTATCTCAACTCGGCGGCGGCCGCCGAAGAAATGGATTTCGACCTTCTGTCGGCGCATGCCGAGGGTCTGGACGTGACCTTGCGCAACGTCACCGACACATTCGGCATCATCGGCCTGATGGGCCCGAAATCGCGCGATGTGCTGGCGCAGGTGACGGATACGGACCTCGGCGCGTTCCCGTGGCTGAGCGCGCAGATCATAAAGGTCGCGGGCAAGACCGCGCGGGCGCTGCGCGTCTCCTATATCGGCGAGCTGGGCTGGGAATTGCACCTCGCAGCCGAGGATGTGCGTCACGTCTTTCTCGCGCTCGAGGCGGCAGGACAGGCGCATGGCATCGGCTATTATGGCGCCTTCGCCGCCAACTCCATGCGGCTCGAGAAGGGTTATCGCGGCTGGGGCGGCGATCTGACGACCGAGCGGACCCCGCATGAGAGCGGCATGGATATGATGATCAAACCCGGCCACAGCTACACCGGACAGGAGGCACTGGCACACCGCACGGCGGATCCAGCGCGCTGGGAGATGGTCCTGCTGGAAATCGAAACCCAGGGCTTCGATCCGTTCTATGCCCATTCGGTGCATTGCGACGGGCGCGTTGTCGGCATCGTCACCTCGGGGGCGCATGGCCACCGCACCGGCCGGGCGCTGGCGCTGGCCTATCTGCGCGACCGCAGCGCGCGCGCGGGCCGGAGCG
>CAKSUL010000084.1 GCA_934501475.1 uncultured Roseovarius sp.
GCCATATGCTGTCGCCTTTGTGCTGTCGCCCTGTTGCAGATTGCGCGTTCATGGTCCCCCGAATGGGGAAAAGTCAAGCGTGGCGCACGGGCCCGCGCGCAATCGGCAGCGCCTCTATCAGCACGAAAGCCTGTGCCCAAGGGTGGTCATCGGTCAATGTGACATGAACGATGGCGTTGTGGCCCGGGGGCGTCATCTCATTCAGGCGTCGCGCGGCCCAGCCGGTCAGCTCCATGACAGGCTGGCCGGTCGGCAGGTTGCTGACGGCCATATCCTTCCACGCGATCCCCATGGCAAGGCCGGTCCCCAGCGCCTTTGAGCACGCCTCTTTGGCGGCCCAGCGCTTGGCCAATGTGCCCGCCTCATCCATGCGGCGGGCAGCGCGATCAAGTTCGGTCGCCGTGAATACCCGATTACGGAAGCGGTCACCGAAACGCTGCAGCGTCCCGGCGATACGCTCAATATTTGCCAGATCCGTGCCAATCCCAAGGATCATCGCGACCTCCGCCGGATTTCAGGACCTTAACGCAGGCCCTGCGTCGTGATCTCGCCCGTGCCCTGATTAATCGTTATCTGCAGCAAATGCCGCCCGTCATCGCCTTCGACATCGGAATACCACTGAACCGGAATCGTCACGGTCAGGCCCTTGGCCGCATCATAGCTGGAATCGCGCCCGGCAAAGTCGATCGCGGCATAGCCGTTGCCGTCTGATGGCTCAACCATGCGGCATTGTGGCATGCCAACCTCATCATTAGGCGGGCTGAGGATCAGCAGACGAAAGGCCGCTGCGGCAGGCTCGACCGCATCCAGAACCGCAATGCGCACAGCACCCTTGGCATAGGTCGCGGTGTTTTCTTCCCACGGTTCGGCGATGAACTCTGCCCGGCTCAGATCGTCACATTCACGAAGATGTGCGTCCTGCTGGGCGACTGCAGCTTGCACGAACAGCGTCAGAAGCCCGCAGGCAATTGAAGCGGATCGGATCATCTTGAAACCTCGTTTCTAATTGGCCCGGGCCGCATCCATGCGCGCACGCATCTCGCGCACCGCTGCGCCCAGACCGATGAAGATGGATTCGGCAATCAGGAAATGGCCGATGTTCAGTTCCTTGATCTCGGGCATGGCCGCAATCGGGCCGACGGTATCGAAGGTCAGACCGTGCCCGGCATGAACCTCAAGCCCCAGCGAGGCGGCGAGTGCCGCGCCTTCACGCAAACCGGCCAGCTCGGCGTCGCGCTCGGCCAGCCGCCCCTCGGTATCGAGGTCGCAATAGGCACCGGTATGCAGTTCGACCACGGCGGCACCGATACGCGCGGCGGCCTCTATCTGACGCGGATCGTGCCCGATGAACAAGGAAACGCGGCTGCCCGCCTCGCGCAGGGGGGCGATGTAATCGGCGAGGCGCGATTCTTCGCGCAGGACGTCCAGACCGCCCTCTGTCGTGCGCTCTTCGCGGCGCTCGGGGACGAGGCAGACGGCATGGGGACGATGACGCAGCGCGATTGCCTGCATCTCGTCGGTCGCGGCCATTTCAAAGTTCAGGGGCACACGCAGCGCCCGGGTGAGGTTCGCGATATCCTCGTCGCGGATATGGCGGCGATCTTCGCGCAGGTGGGCGGTAATACCGTCCGCGCCCGCGTCCTCGGCGATGCGGGCCGCGCGAACAGGATCGGGCCAAGGGGTGCCCCGCGCATTGCGAATGGTCGCGACGTGATCAATATTGACACCGAGGCGCAGCATGTAATCCTCCTCACATGCGGGTTAGGCTCTTGGCGGCGCTGCTGCCAGTCCCGTCGCTGCAACCCACCAGCCCGGCCGCGCCAGCGCGGCACACGCACGCGCCGCTGATCCGGCATCCGCGAAAATGCCAAAGCATGTCGCACCTGAGCCAGACATACGCGCCAGCGCCGCGCCGCTATCCGCCAGCGCCGAAAGGCAGTTCGCAATCTCGGGGACCAGCGTCAAAGCCGGCTTCTCAAGATCATTGCGACAGGCCCGCAGGAAGTCAATAAACCCCGCCAGATCATCCCAGCCTGTCAGCGCGGGCATGGGCGCATTTTCACGCTGCGCGAGCGCCCGAAAAACATCAGGCGTAGCAACCCCTTGGCCCGGATTGACCAGCACCAGATGAAACGGGGGCAGCGCCGGCAACGGCTCAAGCAGCTCGCCGACACCGCGCATGCGCAAGGGCTGGCTAAGCAGGCAGGCGGGAACATCCGCGCCAAGGCTTGCCGGATTCTCGGGTCGCGCATCAAGGGCACGCAAGACCGCCGCCGCATCCGCAGATCCGCCGCCGATCCCCGACGCCACGGGCAGATTCTTTTCCAGCGTGATCGCGACCTCGGCACCGACCAGCCGCGCCGCGCGCAGGCACAGGTTATCGGCCCGAGCGTCCAGCCCCGCCGCAAAGGGGCCAGTGACCTCTAACGACAACGGGCCCGGGCACAGCGACACCCGGTCGCCGATCTCCGTAAAGACAACCAGCGAATCCAGCAGATGATAGCCGTCCGGGCGACGACCCGTGACATGCAGCGTCAGATTGATCTTCGCAGGCGCGTGCTCGCAGACCGGGCGCACGGGGCGCACGGCTGCCTCAGTTGGTGGCATCCCCGCCCTCTTCGCGCGTGTCCGGGCGGGCTTCGGGGCGCGGTGAACCATCCGCGCCGGGGGCATTCTTGTTGCCGCCCTTTTCGCTTTCGAGAACGGCATCAAGGCCGCGCTCAAGCTTGTCGCGGATGCGCTTTTCGTTTTCCTCGGTTTCGGGCTTGAGGCTAAGCGCGCGGTGCCACTGGATCTCGGCCTCGCGTTTGCGCCCGACCATCCAGTAGATGTCACCCATGTGATCGTTGACCAGCGGGTCGGCGGCCATCAATGTCACCGCTTTTTCCATCGGATCGACGGCTTCGGGATAGCGGCCGAGACGGTAATAGGCCCATGCCAGCGAATCGAGGATATAGCCGTCATCGGGGCGCAGCTCGACCGCGCGTTCGATCAGCGTCAACGCCTCATCCAGACGCTCATCCCGGTCAACAAGACTGTAACCAAGATAGTTCAGTATCTGAGCCGAATTTGGCTGAATCTCCAGTGCCGCACGCAGATCGTGTTCGGCTTTCGCGAAATTGCCCGCACGTTCCAGCGCGATCCCGCGCGCATAAAGCGGAAACCAGCGCAGATCGCCCGCATCTTTCAGCAGGCTCAGCGCCTTGTCATAGGCCGGGACCGCCTGCGAAAACTTGCTTTGCTGGCGCAGCAGATCGCCAAGCGCGATCCAGCCCTGTGCAAATTCGGGATGCGCCGCAGTCAGTGCCAGCGCCGCCTTTTCGGCATCGTCCAGACGCTCGGCGCGTGCCAGAGAATCGATCCGGGCCAGTTCCGCAATCGGGCGCATCTCACCCTGTTCGCGCAGCAGGTCAAACTCTTGCTCGGCCAGATCGAACTGGCCGACCTCTTGCAAAAGCTGCGCCGTCAAAAGCCGCGCCTCACCCATTTCGGGGGCGAGATGCTCGGCCAGCCTTGCCTGAATCAGCGCCAGCGGATCAGTTTCCTCGGGCGAGGTGAGCGCACTCGAGAAGGTCAGAAACACCTGTGCAATTCCATCCGCCGGGGTTTTCACCGCGGTGAAGGGCAATGTCTCGCCATCGGCCATACGGTCGCGCAGCGCGATCAGCGCAGGCTCATCCGGGAAAGCCGGTTGCGATTCGAGCAGGGTCATCGCGGTCCCGTTTTGCTCAAGCTGCGACAGGATCTGCGCACGCGCGACAACGCCCAGATAGTGGTCGCCCGCCGCGCCATCGGTCAGCAGCCTGTCAGCCGATTCGTAATCACCGACCAGAGCCTTCGCCAGCGCCTGATTATATTGCACAATGGGCTTTGCGCCGGGGATCTTGGCGAGATTGTCGAAAATCTGCTGCGATTCCGTTGCCTTGCCGGCACCAAGCAGCGCCCAGCCCTGCAGCAGACCGTCCAGAAGATTGCCCTCGCCCGGCGCGGGCTTTGCACCAAGGCTTTTTTCAAGACCAGCGACCAGCGCGTCCCATTTTCCGGTCTTGGCCAACATCGCCCAGTTGACGAGCCGCGCAAGATCGGTCCCCTCACCCGCCGACAGAACCTTGGTCGCAAGCTCATCCGCGCGCTCAAAATCCCCGGCGGAGATCAGGGATACAAGCGCGCTGTCTTGCAGGTAGGGATCGCCTGGATCCTTGCGCAGGGATTCGAGGTAATAGGCAGAGGCCGCACGGAAATCATTATCCAGCGCCGCTGTCCGCCCGGCGAGATACGGCCCCGCGAGACCATCGGTCAGCGGCGCCGGCGCAGCTTCAGCGCCCTTTTCGGCTGGTTTCCCGTCAGACTCCTGCGCATTTAACGGTGAGGCGATCAGCGCGATCAGCGCAAGCTGCAGCAATCGAATTTTCACGTGTTCCGGCCCGGTTATGAAATTTTGCTGACCGCGACCCTAACGAGGGAAGCCTTTAGGGGCAACGGTGGGCTGCAAGGGCAGCCCACCGCTTTCGATCACATATTCGGGTAATTCGGCCCGTCGCCACCCTGCGGGGTCGTCCAGTTGATGTTCTGGCTGGGGTCCTTGATGTCGCAGGTCTTGCAATGGACGCAGTTCTGGAAGTTGATCTGGAACTTCGGCCCATCCGGCCC
>CAKSUL010000085.1 GCA_934501475.1 uncultured Roseovarius sp.
CTATCCGCCTTGTCGGTCTTGCGGTCGTCGATGGCCGAGTGGTGTTCCAGCACATGCGCCGCACCCAGAATTTTGCGAAACGTCGCAGCGGTCTGATCGATGATGGATGTAAACGGGATCGCAAAAATCACCCGCCGCAACCCATGCTGCTTTGCATGCGCCAGCGCGAACGCCAGCGAGGTCAGCGTCTTGCCGCCACCCGTCGGAACAGTCAGCGTGAACAGTCCCGGCGCCATATCGACCTTGGCGCGTATGTGATCCAGCACCCGGCGTCGGATGGCATTAACCTCGCCCTGGCCATCAAGTCCCGACAGATGCGCATCCAGTGCCGCGATATGGCTGTCGAGATGATCCACCAACGCCGGCCACACGCGGTCACGTGCAACATCGTGCAGCGCGTCATAATAAGCCTCGGTATCCAGAAAATCTGCATCGACGAGACAGGAAAACAGCATCCGAACCGCCAGCGAAAACTCGAAGACCCGATGCGGTCCCTGACTGGCACGCGCGACGATCTCATCCATGACACCGGTAAGATCGGGCGCCAGATCATCTTTCCATTGCGCGGGCAGTTCAGTCGCAAACCTGTCCAGCCGCGCGCTCAGACAGGCATTTGTGTTGTTCAGCATATCGGGCAGTCCGGTGTGATGCCCCGCGATCGCATAGCCCAGCAGCTGCGCCACCCCGCGTTCCGCCGGCGTCTGTGCCAGTTCCCGCAGCGCCCAGGCGCCGGCCGTCGAATGTTCGGCCCGAATATCCGCGCCCCTGATCCGGGCCTGCACGTCAGCCGCATATTTCCCGAGGTCATGCAGCAGCCCCGACAGATAGCCGGCACGCTGCATCCCGAAAAGCGCTGCCTTCCGGCCGGCCAGCACGGCGGTGTTCAGGGAATGATCCGGCAGGCTTTGCCAGTCGTCAAAGCGTCCAGCGGTCCCTGAATGTGCCCAGAAAATCGGCCGATCTGCCTTGTGATCCATGTCCTGACCCATATTCCTCTGGCTTGACGAGCCGATTACAAATCGCCGGGTTGACAGCCGTCAACTCAGACCGGCGCGCGGTTCGCGGTGGACAGCAAGGCCATGATCATCGGGCCTGTGCTGAAGCTGCCAGCGCGGGCCTTTTCGGTCAGGGCGCGCAGATAGCCGCCGGGGCGACGGATATCATTGATCCGTTGCAGAATGGCGGCGGTGCAGATCGCGGCCTCGGCCGGGCCCATGACCCGTTGCGCATCGTCCCAGGCATCGCGGCTGATGCCCATCATGCCGCAAACCGTGGACATGGTTGCGACCAGATCGCGCCAGTCGCGGATCGGATCGCGGGCATAGGGCAGCACATCGGGGCAGGCCTTCAGGATCAGGACCAGCGGCAACCGAGGGGCCGGGCGGTCGGGCAGGGTGCCCGGTTCCAGTTTTGGGGCAACGCCGCTACCCTCGCCTGTTTCCAGGCAAGGATCAGATTCTGGATAATGTGAGTTTGAATTATGTTGGTGCCGCCCATTTTGACCGGCATTGCCGTCCGCTTCTTCTGTTTCATCGCTGCCCTGATCGGCCACCACCGCGAATCTTTCGGCCATTTCCGTCAGCGCGTCGGTGACCGCGCGCAACTCATCAACGCCGAGCTTGCGGCGGAGGGCCAGGCGATGCCCCGCCAGCGCGGCCAGCGCATCCGTTGCGCCGGCGATCAACCCGTTTTCCGCCAGATAGTCCAGCAGCTTCGAGGCATCGCGCAACCGCAGAACGGCCAGTTCTCGGGCCAGTTTCGCCTCGCGTTCGGCGCGGCGGGCGTCGTCGGCAAGGGCGGCGATGCGCGCAGATTGCACCAGCAACGGGCGCAGGTCGAAGCCGAAGGCGCGGACCGGATCGCCGTCGTAACCGCGGGTGACGTAGCGCTTGCCGTTGGGGCTGTCGTGGCGGGCAATCAGGCCGGCGGCGACCAGCGCGGCCAGATGCCGGCGCAGCGTGCTTTCGGCCATGCCATGGGCGCGGTCGGTCAGCACCGCATTGGACGGATGCACGATCAGCGGCGCGCCGTCGCACAGGTCGCGGTCGGGCAGAAAGGACAGCAGCGCATTCAGCACCACCAGATCACGGTCGGTCACGCCGAAGGCCGCGCGGGCCATGCGCAGGTCGTGAAATACCGCCCATTTGTCGGCCCGGGCGACGGGGCAGGGGGCCTGCGCCAGCATCTGCGATGCCAGAAGGCCAGCCGATACCGGCCGCTGCCCGAAGGGCGTCGTCGAAACATGCTCCATATGATTTCACGAAGACAGAAAATCCCGGCCCGCCAAGGCGGTTGCTGTTGACAGCAGTTGACAAATAGCCTAATTCTCGTGGTGCGAAGACAAGAAAACGGCCTTCTGGGATGTCATGTCCTGGGGGGCTTTTCTTTTCCGGCTGATCGTGCCTCCTTTTTGGTTGTTACTGCTCGGGTCGTTGCCCCTTGCGAGGTCTTATTCTCCGTCGCGCCAGCGACGGTGAATTCCGGTGATGTTCGCGACCAGCCAATCGGCAAAGCCGTCCGCGTTCAAGTTATTGATTTGCAACGTTGTTTTATCCTTGGTGCGCTGCACGAGGCCAAGGTTCAGCCCGGTGTCGGTGCTGAGCGGAACGGTTTCCGACGCGCGGGCCGCGGCCTTGCGGCGTTTGCGCCCCGAGGAAAGATAGGCGAACAGCGCCTCGAACCGCGCGTCCGAAGTGGGCGCGGCGGCCTGCAACTGCATCATCCCGATCAGCGTATCGGTGTCGTCCTCGGCCTCGGTGATGCGGGCGGCCAGCGCCAGCCAGCGGTCGCGCCCGACCGAGGGCGCGGCGCCGATGGCCTGGATGATCGCCTGCGGCACCTGTTCCATGACCGAGAGCATCCGGCTGATCACCGTCTTGTCGATCGACAGCGCGTCGCAGATGATCTTGCGGTCATAGCCGGCATCGGCCATCTGTCTGGCGAAATTGGCCTTTTCGATGAAGGACAGGTCGCGCCGCGCGGTGTTTTCCTGCCCCTGCGCCAACACCAGTTCGCGGTCGTCCATGTCGCGGACCAGCGCCTTGACCGGCTGGCCGAGATCCCGCATCGCCAGCACCCGGCGGCGGCCATAGACGATCTGGTAACGGCCTTCGTGCTGCGGATGGGGGCGGACCAGAACCGGCACCTGCTGGCCATAGTCGCGCAGGCTGGCGGCAAGGGCCGCATCCTCGGCATTGTCGGTTTCCAGCCGGTCCTCCAGCCCGCCGGCGTCGATCAGATGCGGGTCGAGGTCCATCAGCGCGCGCGATTTCAGATCGGCGATGGAACGGCTGACAGCGCCGATGGCGCCGCGGGTATAGCGCGGCGGTTCGGCGCCCGGGGCAGGGCTGTCGGCCGTGCCCTTGATCAGGTTTTCCAGAAGGTTCTTGCGTCCCATCAGCGCCCCCATGCCTGCTGGATCAGGCCCTGGATCTCGGCGTTGACCGCATTCAGCGATTCCATCGCGCGATCATAGGTCGCGCGGACGAATTGCGACTTGTCGATCTCGTACAGGGTCTGCTTGGTGATGCCGGCATCCGAAATAGCGGTGGATTTCAGCACCGGATGGTTCAGCACATGTTCCCCGAACAACGAGCGCATGAAGCTGACCATCTGGTTCTGCGGCCCGTCGCCGGGTTCATAGCGGGTGACGACATAGCGCAGCCAGTCATAGGACATGTCGCCCCCGGCACCCGCCACGACGCCCAGCAGGTTCGAGGTCATCAGCAGGAACTGGCACATCGACATGACGTCCAGCATCTGCGGATGGACCGTGACCAGCACCGCCGTCGCCGCCGACAGCGCCGACATGGTCAGAAAGCCAAGCTGCGGCGGACAGTCGATGATGCAGAGGTCATAGCCGGATTCCACCTCGGCCAGCTTGTCGGCGATGCGGGTGAAGAACAGGTTGCCATCGCGCGCCATCAGCATGCGCGGGGTTTCGTGTTCGAATTCCATCAGGTCGAGGTTGCCGGGAATCAGGTCGAGATTAGTGAAATAGGTCTGCTGGATCACCTGCGACAGCGGCACCGGATCGTCATAGCGGATCGCATCGTAAAGCGTGCCGCCGTCCAGCAGGTCGAATTCGGGCTGGAACCCGTGCAGCGCCGATAGGCTGGCCTGCGGATCAAGGTCGATCGCCAGCACGCGATAGCCGTCCAGCGCGCATTTCTGCGCCAGATGCGCGGCGGTGGTGGTCTTGCCCGACCCACCCTTGAAATTGATGACGGTGATGGCCTGCATCGCATCGCCCGTCCGCCGTCCGGGCAGGTAGGTGCCGGGGGTTTTCGCCCCCGATTCAAGCAGATGGCGCAGGGCGACGATATCGGCGGGGGTGTAAAGGCGCCGCCCGCCGGGGCCGGTTTCGGGCTGTGGCCCGCGCCCCTCGAGGCTGAGCTTGCGCAGATAGGCGTCCTTGACGCCCAAGAGTTCGGCCACCTCGCCGCTGGAGAAGCGGCGCAGTTCCTTGCGCGCGTTGGGCGGGAACAATTGCGTCCGATGCGCCAGCAGCTGCGCCGAGAGTTTCTCGGCATGTGCGCCGACAAGCTGGTCGATCCGCTGGTTCCTGCTCATCCTGTCCGTGCCTCTGCCGTCGCGCCGTTTTGTTACGGCTTCTGA
>CAKSUL010000086.1 GCA_934501475.1 uncultured Roseovarius sp.
CCGTTGCCGATCTGGGCTATGGTTGGGGCATCGTCGCCGGTGCGCCCGCACTGCCGGTCTATGCCTTCAGCGATGACGATGTGATCGTCAGCAAACCGCAAGAGCTTGATCCGTTTCCGGCGATCGAAGAGACCTATAACGCCGTCACCGCGCGCTATCCCGATCCCGAGCTGCTTTATGAGACCAGAGAGGCCCCGCGCCGGACGAATGCCGAATGGGAGGCTGCCGATGCTTTCGGTCGGCGCATGTCCAGCCTGTCCTTGCCCGCCGTGCCCTATAAGCGTCAGGTCCAGCGCCTGACCCGCGCCTGGATCGAGGACGCGCGGCGGTTTCGGACCCATGTCATTTTCCTGCCGCCGGATGCGGCCCATGTCGAGCTGATCGACACGGTCGACTGGTCCTCGCTGCGCAATGGTTATGCTGGCAAGGATTTTTCGGTCCATGAGATCACCGAAGACCCGCGCACCGGCATCCGCCAGCTGGCGATCCGCGAACGCGATCCCAATGATTATGGCTGGACGCCGGGCTATGAACTGCCGTCCGTGCCGACGATCCCAGGCACCACGCCGCCCGTGCCGGATATGGTGTCAGGATTTGACGCCCAGCCGCTGATCCTGACAGATGCCGAGGGCTCGGCCCGCCGCGCGGCCATCCGCATCATCTGGGACGCGGACATTCTGGCGCGCGGGATCGAATGGGAAATCCGGCTGCTGGGTCAAACGATGCCCGCCCTGCAAGGCAGCGCCATGGCGATCGAGGCCGGGGGCGCGACGGTGGTCGATGGCATCCTGCCCGCCACCGGCTATGAGGTCCGGGCGCGGCTGATCGCCGACCGGCCGACGGATTGGACCGGCTGGCGGTCGCTGACCACGCATCCGATCCTTTATGGCCGCAAGGACATCGAGGCCGGGATCATTGCCGATGTCGATGCGCTGCTGGGCTGGATGGATGGCACCATCGTCGAGCTGGACGACCTTCGCGCGGATATGGCGGGTGAGGCCACGCGCATCGACGGCGTGGTGCAGGGCGTGCGCGATGATCTGGCCGGGGCGGTCGCGGGGCTGGAAGGGCAGATGGCGGCGGGCCTGGCCTCGGCCAATGGCTATACCGACACTGCGATCCTGACCCATGACCTGACCCTGCAAGGGCAATTCGAGGCCGTGTCCGGCCAGATCCAGCAGTTGACGGCGGCGCTGACCAGCGCAAACCTGATCGTGAACGGCAAATTCGCGACGGACACCGCGGGCTGGGTGCTGACCAATGCGGCGCGGATCCAGAAGGCGGGCTCGACCGACGCGCTGGTGCTGGCCGCGCCCGCTGATGCCATGCTGGCCATTGGCACCAGCACGACCGGGGCGATCCAGCAGGCGCTGAGCGCTTTCACCGTCGATGCCAATGACCGGTTGCAGATCCGGTTTTCCGCCGCGTCTGCGGCTGCCACGCGAAACCTGTCGTTGACCTTCAACTGGCTTGATGGGGCGGGCGCGTCCATCGGCGCGCCGACGGTGCAGACGATGACGGTCTCGCCCGCCTCTCAATGGCGGGTCTACAGCTTGCAGGTCGATCCGCCCGATACGGCGGTCGGGGCGGTGCTGACCATCGACAAGACGCAGGCCGGTGTGCGCGTCCTGATGACCGCCATCGAAGCGACGACGGTCAACATCGCCATCGAGGCGCGGGTCACGACGCTGGAGGGCGCGCGGGTCACGGATGCCTCGGCGCTGGCCACCTACAAGACCGAGGTCGCCACGCGGTTTTCCAATTCCGACGCCGCGCTGACGGCCGAGCAGACCGCCCGCAGCACCGCCGATACGGCGCTTGGTAATCGGGTGACGGCGGTCGAGGCCACCAATGCCAGCCAGCAGGCGGTGATCGAGGGGCATGAGACCGCGATCTCGACCGCCGAGGAGGCAATTGCGCAGGTCGATCAGCGGATCGAGGCCACCTATGGCCGCACGCAGCTGGTGCGAGACCCGGAATTCCGATTCCAGTTCAATCACTGGCAGGGGCCAAATCTGGCCATCGGGCGTCTGCAAGCCCGCGATACTGCAAATCCGGCCCCTGTCCTGAATTCCATGCCCGCGATGCGGGCGTTCCGCATGGCCTGGGATGATGATCCGACGCACTCGATCCACACCACTCGATATGAGGTTTCGCCCGAGGACGTGTTCGTTCTCAGTTCGTGGGTCTTTCAGCAGGCAGGCGCTCCCACCGGCCGGGTCTTTGTCCAGTTTTTTGATGCGGCGGACGTATATCTGTCGGACGGGCCATCGCTATATGGGGCTGATATCGCCTGGCGGCAGCTGAAGACCGATCCCTTTCAACCGCCCACCGCCGCGCGCGCAGCGCGGGTGGTGGTGGCCAAAGGTCCGACAGCAGCGACGGCGAATGCGGTCTGGATGACCGGCATCACGTTGCAGCGCCAGACCGGCTATGACGCGCTGGCCTCGGCAGGCATCAGCGAGGTCAGGCAGGCCCAGGCCAGCCAGGACGCGGCCTTTACCTCGTTCCGCGACACCATGAATTCGACGGTGTGGACGCCGGGGACTGGCTTGAACGCCCGGATCGCCACCAACGCCACCGCCATCTCCGAACGCTACACCAAGGCCCAGACCGACAGCGCCATCTCGGCGGCTGTCAACTCGGTGACGGCCAGCTTGCAGCCGCAGATCAACCAGCGCGCCACGACCACGGCGCTGAATGCTCTGACCGCGCGGGTGGACACGGCCGAGGGGCAGATCACCGCTGTTTCAAACAGCGTCACCAATGTGCAGGCCGAGGTCGGGAATGTCTCGGGGCAGGGGCTGTTCCGCATCGGCGTGACCGCCAATCCCACCGGCGTTTCGACCCGGATCGGATTGCGGGCGATCGCATCGCTGGCGGACCTGAGCCATGCGTCGGCCCTGTTCCTTGAGGCGAATACCGACGGGACCAGTTCGATCGGGATGGTGGCGAACAGCTTCTATCTGACCAATAGCGCCGCCGCAGGCGGTTCGCGCACGGTGCCGTTCTTTATCAAGAACGGCGTGGCTTACATCCGCGCCACCATGATCGAAGATGCCTCGATCACCAACGCCAAGATCGGCGACGCCATCCAGTCGAACAACTTTGTCACAGGGGAGGGCGGTTCTGGCTGGCGGATCCAGAAATCCGGCACCGCCGAGTTCACCAACGTCAAGATCCGGCGTCAGCTCGAGGTGGCATCCGGCAGTCTGAACGTGGGAGGCTTCGCAGCACCGGGCGCCGCAACGGGGGGGAGTTTCTCCCTGGACGATCAGACGCATGTGACCCGCTACATTTTGACAACCCCCGTCGCGATTTCCGAATGGTCCGGGGCCAGGCGAACCTATATCGCGACGGCGGGCATGACGGGAGCCGTCTCACGGTTGGGCTCGTCAGACGAAACCTATTGGGGGTGGACCGTCGAGGTGCTGCCTCTGACGCGCTGGACTGGCAACCAGTCGCTGCGTCTGAAGCTGACGTTTTGGGGCCAGAACGTCACATCGGTCAGCAACTGCGTCGTCACCTGGAAAATCTACGAGGTCTCCTGATGATTGTTTATGCCTATCACGTCGCCGGTGGCGTCCAGATCAACCGCGAGATCGACGCCACCACCATGACATCCGAGATGGTGATGCCCGAGGACGCGGGCTGGGCCGAGGCGGTCGCCGCCGCCGGGCATTTCGGGGGCGGGGACACCGCCCCGCCCATCGAGACCCCCGAACAGATGCTGGCCGCCCAACGCGCATCGGCCAGCATGACGCGCTCGGATTTCCTGCTGGCGGCGATCCGGGCGGGGATCATCCTGCCCAGCGATGCCGGTCCTGCCGCGCGCGGCGAGATCCCGCCCTCTCTCGTGCCGGTCTTCGACGGCCTGCCGCCCGAGGTGCAGATCGAGGCGGTGGTGCGCTGGTCCGCCTCCACGATGATCGAGCGCACGAACCCGGTCCTTGCCGCCCTGGCCGGCGCCATGGCCATCACCGACGCCCAGCTGGACGCGCTGTTCGGCATCCATCAGCCTGCGGAGTAAGCCCATGGCCTCGATCACATACCGCCTCGGCACGACCGGCACCCTGGTCATTGCCCCTGAACAGCCGGACGGCAGCAAGCCCGACACGGCGGGCATGCGGGCCGAACTGCGCATCCCGGTCGCCGGGCAATGCCTGAGCCTTCCCGCCGTAGACGCGCCCGAGGGCTTTGAGGTCGATCTGGCCCAGCTTGATCTGCCTGCGGGCATTTATCCCGACGCCGCCATTTACTTCATCGTCGGTGCGGAAAATTTTTACGCGGGCGCGCTGCACCTGCACATCGAAGGGGGTTGCTGATGCGCAATATTGTCCGGGTCACGG
>CAKSUL010000087.1 GCA_934501475.1 uncultured Roseovarius sp.
GCCCGACGGCGACATAGGCCAGCGCGATGGGCCAGCTGAAGATCGAGGCCAGCAGGATCACCGAGGCCAGATCCACCAACGGCGAAGAGATCAGGAACGAAAACGTCACCGCCAGCGGCAGACCGGCGGCGGTGAAGCCGATGAAAAGCGGGATCGAGGAACAAGAACAGAAGGGCGTCAGCGTGCCTAGCAGCGCCGCCAGCGTATTGGCACCAAGGCCCGAGCGCCCGCCCAGCATGGCCCGCGTCCGTTCCGGCGGGAAATGGCTTTGGACGTAAGAGATGGCAAAGATCAACACCGAAAGCAGGATGAAGATCTTGATCACGTCATAGACGAAGAACTGCACCGACCCACCAAGCCGCGAGGCCGGGTCAAGCCCGACAGCCACCACACCCGCGCCCACCAGATCGTTGAGCCAGGTCATTCGCAGAAGCTGGTCGTTCATCCAGCCGAACACGCTCATGCTGCGGCCTCCGGGGCGGCAAGCTCTTGGTCCGGCGCGGCCCTGACCAGCCACGCCAGCGACAGATCGGGGCTAATCCGGTAGCGCATCCATTGCGCGTGACGGTGGTCCACCACCAGACCGGCCTGCTTCAGCACCTGCATGTGCCGCGACCTCTGGCCTTGCGTCGCGCCCAACCTGCGCATCAGCTGGCAGACGCAATGTTCCGCCCCGCCAGACTGGCAGCGCATCGCCTCAAGGCGGGCGGGCAAGATGGGAAGGATCATCGGGCGCACTCCATTTCCTGCGCATTTGCACATGGCCGGGGGATACGCGCCGTGATCTGGATCAATCAGGGATAAGGGTGGCATACAGGCGGAGGCTGCCGAACGACAGGATCGGTGCCAGTCGGCGGCGAGATGGATCATCGCCGGATCAGCAGGGCCGCTCGACAATGCCGCGGCCAAACTGGCCGGGCTGGAAATCGGCGCAAAGGCAAGCGTGTCAGGCGCGCACCGGCCCTCGCGCCAACAGAGGTCCAGCGGACAAAGCGCATCCTGCCCGCCAATTGCGGCGCCAAGCGTCAGCCGAACGGCGGCAATGCCCCGCTGCGCAGCAGGCGCATGAACCCGCTCGGCCCAGCCTCCAGCCGGTCACCGGTATTTCCAACATGGTTGTAGGCGAGCCGGTGGAGAAAACATCCGCGGCGGCGGGCGCGCTTCGCAAGCGGCGCCTTGTGTGCTGGCAGGATCTCGACACGAACGGCGCGGTGCGCGCTGTGGCTGCGGTCAGGCAATTTTAGAAACGGCAAAAGCGATAAGATCGACGTTTTCCTCCAGCAGGTCGCGCAGCGTTTCACGGTGGACGAAATCGGCGCGGATGCCGAGGTCTTCGATCGGCAGGCCCGCGCTCGCCCCGGTGCGATAGGCCCGCCGCACGGAAATGTTCAGGTCGAAGCCATCGGGCAACTGCGCCGGACCGGGAATGCCCAGGTAGCGGGTGTAATGCACCAGCACCGACCAGGGCCAGACATTGGCGCCGCCCGCCCCAGTGCTGTAATCGGTGCCGATCACCGGCCCGATGCCGTTGTCGACAAAATCGGCGGCAAAGAAATCGGTGGTGGAATAGCACAAAGCGTCGATGATGATCGTCACCTTGCCGGGAAAACGGTAGGCAGGCACATCCTCGTAATAGGGCACGATGGGGAAGGCCTGCGCCCAGACATTCGATGTGGCGCTTTGCAACTTCAGCGAGCGCCGCCACTCGGCAAAGGCCGGGGCGGCGGACAGGCCCAATGTCGTGGGTGTGGCGCGAAAGGCGATGGGGGCCGGGGTCAGCGGCTTCGAGGTCAGCATACGGATCAGACCCTGCCCCGCCGGGATCTGCCCGCCGGGATTGCCGCGCAGGTCGATCACCAGCCGGTCCTGCGGCAGGTTCCCAAGGATAGCGGCAAGTTTTTGCAAGAAGGCGTTCGGGTCCGGCACTTCGAAGCTGAAGATGCGCAGATAACCGCTGCGCCCGGCAGGCGTATGCACCACCCCATAGCGCAGCACGCCGTCGGTGATCAGCGCCTCGCGCGGCTTCTCGGCCTCATCCCGCGCCAGCGAACGGAACTGGTTCGACAGCAGGGTCTGGGAATCCAGCCCCATCACCGGCGCGGCATCGCCGGACTGCACACCCCCCTGCGTCTTGAAAGCCATGGAATAGAACCGCCACGGCGTCGTGACCGCCTTTGTGGTGCCATCGGGCGAAATGAAGTTCAGCGTCACCCAGTCCTCGCCCGGCATCAGCACATAGGCCAGCGGGCGGATCGTGAGGTTCGCCATGGCCAGCCGCAGCTCGGCGGACCAGTTGGCGCCCTGCGTCTCTTGCGCCAATGCGTTCAGATGCAGATGGATCGGCGTGCCATTCCAATGCGTCACCGTCGCCCCGATCGGGATTTCCTCGAAGCCGAACAGCTGCTTCGTCACCACATAGCGCGGCGCGTTGTCGTGAAAGACCCGTTCAACCACGAATGGCACATAGGCCACGAGGTTTGCCCAAGGCTGCGGCATCCGCAGCGTCGTATGGCGGTCCTTCAGCCCATTGATGATGCGCAGCAGGCGACGGGTGAAATTGCCGCCTTCGCTGTGCTTCAGCCCCCGCAACTGGGCGATCGGGTCGATACCGAAGGCGGACATCTTTTGCGGCAGATGCGTATAGACCTCGCGCAGGCCGATTTCCAGCTGGTCACACAAGATCGCGCGCATCTGGGGCGGGATGCCTGGCACCTGGCCCCGCAGGGTCGAGAGCAGCGGGCTTTGCGTATAGGATACCATGTCTGTCCCCTTACTTCCGGTCTGGCGCCTTACAGCGGACGGCCGATCATGAATTCGCCGATGGACCCTTCGGTCGCGTAGTCATGCCCGGTCATGCGGGCAAAGCGGTCGGCATTGCCCAGCCCCAACCCGCAGCCGCCCAGACCCATGGCCGTCGCGACCAGATACATGGTCTGGTAGATCGCACCGACATTCTTCAGCTGCGCGGCATAGCACATGGCTGAATACTTCCAGTTGAACGCGGCGAACCGGCTGGCGATGGTGAACAGCACCTGCGGGCGCCCCAGCCCGGCGGTGGCGCTGACGGCCTCTTCGACCAGCTGGGCCATGTCTTCGTCGGGCGTGCTGATCGGGCACAGCGCATGGGCCTGCGCGTCGTAATGGTAAAAGCCGCGCGGCAGGTCCGCGCAGGCCTCGATGGTGACGTACAACTCTTGCTCATACAGACCGCCCCCGTTGGGATAAGGGCGCGAGGCGATCTCATGTTCGCCGTTCTGGACGTAGGACCGAACCCGCATTGTACGATAGAGGAACTCGCCCAGCTCACGGGCGGTGATCGGTACGGGGCTGTAGGCGCGGATCGAGCGGCGCGTCTCCATCGCCTCGAACAGCGGCATGTCGCGGGACAGGACTTGCGGGCGATAGAGCGCGATCATGCCATTGTCGCGCCACGGGCTGTCGCGCAGGCAGGCGGGTTTGGCGATCTGGTCGCGGAACTCCCACGTCGCGCCGATGCGAAAGCCCGAGCGTCCGATGCGGCTGCGGCTGTGATAGACCAGCTCGTGGACATCCCACATCCGGCGCTGCTCGTCCGTGTCGTCCAGCGTGCGGCCTTCGGCGTCGCAGGGCAGCAGCACACCCGCATGGGCCAAAAGCCGCAGGAAACCCGCGCCACGATTGCCAAGATCGCCCTGCGCCAGCGCCTGGTCCGGGGCTGTGGCCGCCGCGAACCGGCCCATCAGCGCCAACGCCGACGGTTCGTGGATACGCACCAGCGCCAGCCCAAGCGCAGAGCGCGCCACGGGCAGCCCCTCCTCGGTCTGGATATACTGGAACTTCGACAGCTTCCAATGCGCGGCCGCCTCCAGCGGGTCGCTGTCGGGCAGGTCAAACCCCTCGGCCAAGGGCAGCAG
>CAKSUL010000088.1 GCA_934501475.1 uncultured Roseovarius sp.
GTTCGACATCGACAACCGCAAGGGGCGCTATGTCTATTACGGCATCCGCGAACATGGCATGGCGGCGGCGATGAACGGGATGGTGCTGCATGGCGGCATCCGCCCTTATGGCGGCACCTTCATGTGTTTCACCGACTACGCGCGCCCGGCCATGCGTCTGGCGGCGCTGATGCGGATTCCGACCGTGTTCGTGATGACCCATGACAGCATCGGTCTGGGCGAGGACGGCCCGACCCATCAGCCGGTCGAGCATCTGGCCATCAGCCGCGCCACCCCCAACACCTGGGTGTTCCGCCCCTGCGACACGATCGAAACCGCCGAGGCGTGGGAACTGGCGCTGACCTCGAAGGAAACGCCGTCGGTCCTGTCGCTGACCCGTCAGGGCCTGCCGACCCTGCGCCGTGAGCATCGCAACAAGAACCTGACCGCACAGGGCGCCTATGTGCTGGCCGACGCCACGGGCAAGCGCCAGGCGATCCTGATCGCCACCGGCTCCGAGGTGGAAATCGCCATGAAGGCCCGCGATCTGCTCGAGGCGGATGGCATCGGCACGCGCGTCGTCTCGATGCCCTGCATGGAGCTGTTCGAGGCGCAGGACGAAGCCACCCGCCGCCGCGTTCTGCCGGCCGGGCCGGTGCGTGTCGCCGTCGAGGCGGCCGTGCGCCAGGGCTGGGACAAATGGCTGTGCGGCGAGCGCGGTCGCGCGCGCAAGGCGGGCTTTGTCGGGATGGACAGTTTCGGCGCGTCTGCCCCGGCCGAGGTGCTGTATGAGAAATTCGGCATCACCCCCGAGGCGGTCGCCGAAAAGGTCAGATCCCTTCTGTGAACGACGCGGGAAGGCTGTTTTTGAATGGCCTTCCCGAAACCCTTGCAAGGGCTCAGGTGCCGAATCGTCAGACCTGATCGCGCAGCAGCGGGTTGAGGCGCTTCATGCCCCGCCAGATCGGGGTGATCAGCCGGGTGCCGATGGGGATCAGGATCATCCCGAGGGCCAGCCCCAGCACCCCGTCCACAGCCGCGACCACGATCCACTGCGCTGCGGCCCTGAACTGCGTCATGCCCTGGGTCACAGCCTCGGCCAGGTGATGGACCGCGTCATACAGCACCGGCCATCCCAGTTCCTTCAGCCCGTGCATGATGATGTTGCCGCCCACCCACAGCATCGCCGCCGTGCCGATCACCATCAGCGCCGCCAGCACCTTTGGCATCGCGTGGACCATGCCGCGCCCGAACCCGCGCACCATACGCAACTGACTGTTCGCCGCCATCCACAGCCCCACATCATCCGCCTTCACGATCAGCGCCACCGCGCCATAGACCACACCCGTGATCATCACCGCCACCGTCGCGAGTGAGGCCGCCTCCATCCAGAACCCGCTGTCGGGAATCGCGGCAAGGGCGATGGTCATGATCTCGGCCGACAGGATGAAATCGGTCTTGATCGCGCCCGCCACCTTGGTTTCCTCCAGATGCACGGTATCGCCGGGCGCGTGGCTGCCGTCGGGGCCGCCCTTGTCATGCCCGGCGCCCATCGCATGCGCCACTTTCTCGGCGCCCTCGTAGCACAGATAGGCCCCGCCCAGCATCAGCAAGGGCGCGACGCCCCAGGGCGCGAATTCGTTCAGCGCAAGGCCGACCGGCAGCAGAAACACCAGCTTGTTGATCAACGATCCCCGCGCGATCCGCCAGATCATCGGCAATTCGCGGCGCGCATCAAAGCCCTGGACATATTTCGGCGTCACGGCGGCATCGTCGATCACAGCGCCCGCCGCCTTGGCCCCTGCCTTGGTCGCCTGCCCGATCACGTCATCCACCGACGCTGCGGCCACCTTGGCGATCTGCGCCACGTCATCCAGCAATGCCAGCAAGCCGCTCATGGATATGTCTCCCTGTTCATCGTTTCGACATACAGGAAATCCCTGCGTTAGCGCAACCGCGCTGCAAGCGGCCTGAAACCGCGCATTCGTTAACGCTATCACCCTGCCCTGCGGCGTTTTAAGCCTTTCACCACGGGCACGGCACGACTATACGCCAGCCAACCACGCCCGCATCAGGAGACAGACGCATGACCATCACCGTCGGCATCAACGGATTTGGCCGCATCGGCCGCGCCACCCTGGCCCATATCGCAGAAACCGGCCGCGACGACATCAAGGTCGTCAAGGTCAACGCCACCGGCCCGCTGGAAACCGCGGCGCATCTGATCCGCTATGACAGCGTGCATGGCCGCTTTCCCAACGAGTTGATCGTCGGCGAGCGGACGCTGGATCTGGGCCAGGGCCCGATCGAGATGTTCTCGACCTATGACATGAACGAACTGGACTGGGAGGGCGTCGATGTCCTGCTGGAATGCACCGGCAAATTCAACGACGGCGACAAGGCCGGCACCCATCTTGAGCGCGGCGCCGGAAAGGTGCTGCTGTCCGCCCCCGGCAAGAACGTGGACCGCACCGTGGTCTACGGCGTCAATCACGCCGACCTGCAGGCCGGTGAGCGGATGATCTCGAACGGGTCCTGCACCACCAATTGCCTGGCACCTCTGGCCAAGGTTCTGCATGACGCCATCGGCATCGAGAGCGGCATCATGACCACGATCCACGCCTATACCGGCGATCAGCCGACGCTGGACCGCCGTCACAAGGATCTCTATCGCGCCCGCGCCGCCGCCATGTCGATGATCCCCACCTCGACGGGTGCCGCCAAGGCCCTGGGCGAGGTTCTGCCCGCCCTCAAGGGCAAGCTGGACGGCTCGGCCATCCGGGTGCCCACGCCCAACGTGTCGGCGGTGGATCTGACCTTTGTCGCCTCGCGCCCTGTCACCGAGGCCCAAGTGAACGCCGCCGTCGCCGAGGCCGCCGCCGGTGCAATGAAGGGCGTGCTGGCCTATGACCCCGCGCCCAAGGTCAGCATCGATTTCAACCATACCGAAGAAAGCAGCATCTTTGCGCCCGAACAGACCAGGGTCGTCGGCGGCACATTGGTGCGCGTGCTGGCCTGGTATGACAACGAATGGGGCTTTTCCTGCCGCATGGCGGATGTCGCCGTGGTCATGGGCAAGCTGGGCTGACGCCCTGCACCGATGCCTTGCGCCGATATCTTGCAAGGCCGCGCCCTCCCCGCTAGTCTGGGAGGGCATTTCCACGCAAGGACCGCGCCAGATGACCAACAAGATCGCCCTGTGGCTGGGCGTCGTGATCGTGATCGCACTGGCGCTTGACTACATGTTATGGGGCATGGACGGGCTGATTTTCCTGTTCCGCAAATTCGAGGACATCACCGAATGGATGGCCTTCTGGCGCTGAGCCGGACGCGGACCTGACGCTTGCCCGCCGCGGCAAACGCGCTCAGCCGAATTTTTTCTTGAGCGCGGCGTTGACCTCGGGCGAGACGAATTTGTGCACATCACCGCCAAGACGGGCAATTTCCTTGACCAGCTTCGAGGCAATCGCCTGATGGCCGGTATCCGCCATCAGGAAAACCGTCTCGATCGCGCTGTCCATCGCGCGATTCATCCCAACCATCTGGAATTCATACTCAAAATCCGCCACCGCGCGCAATCCGCGCACGATGATCTGGGCCTCAACATCGCGCGCGCAGTCGATCAGCAGGTTCTCGAACGGGTGCACGACGATCTCGGTATTGCTGTGGGCGGTCAGCTTGGCCGCCTCGACCTCGATCATGTGCACGCGTTCCTCAAGGCTGAACAGCGGCCCCTTGTCGCGGTTGATCGCCACACCGATCACCAGCCGGTCCACCAGCACCGCCGCGCGCCGGATGATGTCGGCATGACCCAGCGTGATCGGGTCGAACGTGCCG
>CAKSUL010000089.1 GCA_934501475.1 uncultured Roseovarius sp.
GTGCCGCCCTGGGTGATGCGCACCTTGAAATCCACCAGCCGCATGTCGTCGATCGCGCCCTGATAGCGCCCCAGATCCTTGGCCAGCGCCTTGGCCAGCGCGTTGACCGGGCCGCGGTCACTGCCGAGTTCATCCATGGATTCACTGACCGACAGCTTTTTCTCGCCATCGACCTTGACCACCACCACCGCCTCGGAGAGCGATACCATCTGGTCATATTTGTTCTTGCGCCGCTCGACCGTGACCTTGTAGCGCTTGACCTCGAAGAAGCGGGGCAACTGGTCCAGCTCGCCGCGCGCCAGCAATTCGAACGACGCCTGCGCGCTGTCATAGGTATAGCCGCGATCCTCGCGTTCCTTGATCTGATCGAGGATGCGCGCCAGCGCCGGGTCGCCCGGCTCGACGCTCAGGCCGGCCTCGGCCAGACGGCGGCGCAGATTGGATTGCCCGGCCTGATTGGACATCGGAATGATCCGCGCATTCCCGACAAGCGCGGGGTCGATATGCTCGTAGGTCGCGGGGTCCTTGAGGATGGCGCTGGCGTGCAGCCCGGCCTTGTGCGCAAAGGCCGACGCGCCGACATAGGCCGCCTGGCGCTGTGGCACGCGGTTCAGGATCTCATCCAGAAGGCGGCTGGCATGGGTCAGCCCGGCCAGTTTCTCGTGATCGACCCCGGTCTGGAAATGGCTGGCATATGGCTCCTTGAGCAGCAGTGTCGGGATCAGCGACGTGAGGTTGGCATTGCCGCAGCGCTCCCCCAGACCGTTCAGCGTGCCCTGCACCTGGCGCGCGCCCGCCTCGATCGCCGCCAGCGTCCCGGCCACGGCGGTTTCGGTGTCGTTATGGGTGTGGATGCCCAGCCGCGCGCCGGGGATGCCCGCTGCGATCACCGCGGATGTGATCCGGTGGATTTCGGCCGGCAGGGTGCCGCCATTGGTATCGCACAGCACG
The DNA here is from genome assembly GCA_934501475.1 of uncultured Roseovarius sp. Classification (GTDB taxonomy): domain Bacteria; phylum Pseudomonadota; class Alphaproteobacteria; order Rhodobacterales; family Rhodobacteraceae; genus Roseovarius. The sequence goes on from CAKSUL010000089.1 coordinate 952, forward strand.
ATCCAGCGCGCGCCCGCCTCATGCGCGGCGCGCAGCGCGCTGAGCGCGTAATCGGGATTGGCCTTGTATCCGTCAAAGAAATGTTCGGCGTCAAACAGCGCCTCGCGCCCCTGTTCGCTGACATAGGCGAGCGAGCGGGCGATGTTGTCGATATTCTCGCCCAGGGTAATCCCGAGCGCCGTTTCGACGTGGAAATCGTGGCTTTTGCCGACCAGGCAGACCGCCTTTGTGCCGGCATTCATCACCGCCGCCAGCACATCGTCATTTGCCGCCGAGCGCCCGGCGCGCTTGGTCATGCCAAAGGCGGTCATGGTCGCGCTTGTGGCGGGGGCGGCGTCGAAAAACGCCGAATCCGTCGGGTTGGCCCCCGGCCAGCCGCCTTCGATGTAATCCACGCCCAAGGCATCCAGCGCCTGCGCGATGCGCTGTTTCTCGGCCGTGGAGAACTGCACGCCCTGCGTCTGCTGCCCGTCGCGCAGCGTGGTGTCGTAGAGGTAGAGGCGTTCGCGGGTCATCTGTCGCGCATCCCGCCCCGGACCTGATCCGAGGCAATGCAGTGGTCGAACGCGCCGCCTGCTGTTGGCGCGCGGCATCCGCCAGACTCGGGCCGAGGCGCGTAGCGGCACGGCCAGCCCCCGGCCGCCCCCCCGGGCGGGGGCTTCACCCCCACCCGCGGCCGGGGGCTGGCCTGTGTTGGAGTTGCGGCGGTCATTTCAGTGCGTCCAGTTTTGCAAGGTCTACCTCTTCGGTGATCTCCCAACGCTCCCCGTCAGATGCAAAATCCACCTTGATGCCCAAATCAGCGAATCCATCACGCAACCGGTCCGCAACCGACCAGTCTTTCCTGCTGCGCGCCATCCGCCATTCCGCGATTTTCTTTCGAACCAATGCGTCGATCATTTCGGCGGTTCGGGCTGCTTCGTCGTCGCCCAACACTTCCTTGATCGCCCTGCTGATATGATAGGCTGGACGGAGTCGATTCATGTCGAGATCTTTAAAACCTAGAAACCGAAGAGTCGCGAAGAATGTCTTTGCATCCTCACCATCAACTTGTCTTGCACCATAGGCGAGCGCAGCCAGCTTTTTCACGCGCGTCATCGCCGAGGGCGTGTTCAGATCGCTTTTGAGCGCCTCGATAACCTCTGGATCGACGTATCTTCGAACCTCATCTTCATCCAGTTTTCGTGAGAGCGCCCTACGTTCCAGCGTGTGCCATTTCGACATGTGGTTTGTCGCCTCCACGCGCTTCCTCTCTGTCCAGTCCATCGGCTTGCGGTAATGCGTGCTCAGGAACACGAACCGGATCACCTCGCCGGGCACGCCCTGATCCAGCAGATCCCGCACGGTGAAGAAATTGCCCAGGGATTTGGACATCTTCTTGCCCTCGACCTGCAACATCTCGTTATGCAGCCAGACCCGCGCGAAACCGGAGCCGGGATGCGCACAGCAGCTTTGCGCGATCTCGTTCTCATGGTGGGGGAACATCAGGTCGTTGCCGCCGCCATGGATGTCGAAACTCGCGCCCAGCAACTCATGGCTCATGGCCGAGCATTCGATATGCCAGCCGGGCCGCCCGCGCCCCCAGGGCGACGGCCAGCCGGGCAGATCGTCGCTCGACGGTTTCCACAGCACGAAATCCATCGGGTTGCGCTTGTAAGGCGCCACCTCGACCCGCGCGCCCGCGATCATGTCATCGACCGAGCGCCCCGACAGCGCGCCGTAATCCGCATAGCTTTCGACCGCGAACAGCACATGCCCTTCGGCGGCATAGGCGTGGCCCTTGGCGATCAGATCCTCGATCATCGCCACCATCTGCGGGACATAGGCGGTTGCGCGTGGCATCGCGTCCGGCTCCAGCGCGCCCAGCGCACCCATGTCCTCAAGAAACCAGCCGATCGTCTCTTCGGTGATCTCACCGATCTCGCGGCCCGACTCGGCGGCGCGGGCGTTGATCTTGTCATCCACGTCGGTGAAGTTGCGCACATAGGTGACGTGATCGGCGCCATAGACATGCCGCAGCAGCCGGTAGAGCACGTCGAACACCACCACCGGGCGCGCATTGCCCAGATGGGCGCGGTCATAGACGGTGGGTCCGCACACATACATGCGCACGTTTTCGGCATCCAGCGGTGTGAACACCTCTTTCTGGCGGGTCATGGTGTTGTGCAGCTTGATCGTCGTCATAAGGTCCTCGCACGCGCAGCGTTGCGGCGGGCTTATCAACTTCAACTCATCAATGGAATAGGTGACCGGCCCGCCTGAATGTTCTCAGCAGGGAATGCAGGTGGTAATGATGCAGGGTCTGGCCATGGCCGTGACCATAGGCAGGGCGCGCCCGGCGGTCAAGACGGGTGATATGCGCCACCGGCGCGGGATTGACATTCAGCCATGAACTGGGCTCTGTCCGCGAAAATTTGGCGGAGGGTGATACATGCAGGTGTCAAAGCGCATGGCCGGGCTGACCGGCGGGGGGTCTGACGGGTGGGACGTCTATCACCGCGCCCGCCGGATGAAGACCGATGGCGTCGCGATCATCGAACTGACCATCGGTGAGCATGACATCAAGACCGACCGCGCCATTCTGGACGCGATGCACCAGGCGATGCTGGCCGGGCATACCGGCTATTCGGTCAGCCGCGGCGAACCTGCCCTGCGCGAGCGTGTCGCGCGCCGCATCACCGAGCGCACGGGCCTGACCACCACCCCCGCCAACGTGCTGATCCTTCCGGGCGGGCAGGCGGGGCTGTTCGCCACCCATCACGCCGCCTGCGATGAGGGCGACAAGGCGCTTTTTATCGACCCCTATTATGC
>CAKSUL010000090.1 GCA_934501475.1 uncultured Roseovarius sp.
CGCCATAGCTGACGAATGGCAGGGTCATGCCCTTGGCCGGCAAAAGCCGCACCGCGACGCCCATGTTGATCATCGCCTGCACGCCAAAGATACAGGCCAGCCCGGTGCCCGCCAGGCGGATGAACGGATCACGTTCGCGCATCAGCCGCAAGAGCGAGCGCACGACGACCCCCGCATAAAGCGCGATGATCACCAGAACCAGAACCAGGCCGTATTCCTCGGCCGCGACGGCGATGATGAAATCGGTATGCGCATCCGGCAAGGACCATTTCACCGTCCCCTCGCCCACGCCGACGCCGAAAAATCCGCCTTCGCGGATGGCGTTGGTGGCAAAGCCCAGCTGCGTCGTGGGGTCCACGTCGGGGCTGAGAAAGCCGTCGATGCGACGGGCGAAATGCTCGGAATTGGCATAGGCGAAACTGCCGGCAAGGATCACGCAGCCCGCCATCACCGTCAACAGCAGGATCGGCGCACCGGCAACGAAATACATCACGCCCCAGCCGAACAGGACCAGCGCCGCCTGCCCGAAATCCGGCTGCAACGCCAGAAACGCCACGATCACCAGCACCAGCATGAACGACCAGCTGACCCCCGGAGGGCCGTTGATCTCGCGGTTGGCGGCCATCATCCAGGCCGCCACCACCACAAAGCCAGGCTTGAGAAATTCGGACGGCTGAACCGACGCAAAGCCAAGGCTGTACCAGCGCACCGCCCCCTTGCCGAAATCGGTGCCCAGGAACGGCAGCAGCAACAGCGCCACGAACGACAGGACAAAGCCGATCACCGCCAGACGCCGCACCAGAACCGGGCTCATCATCGAGGTGGCCAGCATCGCGATCATCGCCAGAAGCCCGAAAAACGTCTGTCGCTGGACATAGTGGAACGGCGCGAACCCGTTCTTTTCCGCCAGCGGCGGCGACGCCGCAAAGCCCAGCAGCAACCCGATGCCGAACAGGATCAGAACGCAGGACATCGACCATTTGTCGATGGTGCGCCACCATTTGGGAAGAACCGGCTCGCCATCCCGCACAGGGACCGAACCAAAGACCATTTCTGTCATGACACCCGCCGATTTCGCCTCAAACATCGCCCCTTTTCGAGGTCTATCTGATCAGTTTAACAGGGAATGTGCGTTCTGGAAAGCACGCAAAGTCACATGGCGCGCGCTTTTGCGATGCGCGGGCAATGGTGCGGCGCGCGCGTGCTTGACCGCGCGCGCGCATTCGGGCAGGGGCAGGCCCATGCATGTGGATACATTGATCCTGGGCGCCGGTGCCGCCGGCATGATGTGCGCAGCCCATGCGGGCGGGCGCGTTCTGGTCGTGGATCAGGCCCGCGCGCCGGGCGAAAAGATCCGCATTTCGGGCGGCGGGCGCTGCAACTTTACCAATCTGCACACCGCGCCCGAGAATTTCCTGTCGCAAAACCCGCATTTCTGCAAATCCGCGCTGCGCCGCTATAGCCAATGGGATTTCATCGCGCTGGTCGACAGCCACGCGATCCCCTGGCACGAAAAGACGCTGGGGCAGTTGTTTTGCGACAGTTCCGCCAAGGATATCATCGCCATGCTGCGCGCCGAGATGACCCGTGCGCGCGCCGATCTGTGGCTTCATGCCACCGTCGCCGGCATCCGCCATGACGGCAGCCATTTTCACGCCGCTCTGGATGTCGAGGGCGCGCGCCGCATGGTCAGCGCGCGCAATCTGGTGCTGGCCACGGGCGGGAAATCCATCCCCAGGATGGGCGCATCCGGCCTGGCTTATGACATCGCGCGCCAGTTCGGTCTGCGCCTCACCGCGACCCGCCCCGCCCTTGTGCCCTTCACGTTTTCCGACGCGCGCTTTGCCGATCTGGCCGGCGTCGCGGTGCCGGTGCGCATCAGCGCCGACCCCGGCAACGGTTGCGCCAGCACGCCGGTCAGCCCTGTGGCCAGCTTTGACGAGGCGATGCTGTTCACCCATCGCGGCCTGTCGGGGCCAAGCGTGCTGCAGATCTCATCCTACTGGCGCGAGGGCGCGGCGATCCGCGTCAATCTGGACCCGGCGGGTCAGTTGCTGGAGGCGTTGCGGGCCCAACGCGCCCGGTCGGGGCGTCACAATCTCAGCACCGAACTGGCCCGCCACCTGCCCGCCCGGCTGGTGGCCGCCCTGCCCGCGCAGATCGGCGTCACGCTGGATGGCAACCTTGCCGATCAGTCCGACGCCGCACTTGAGCGGCTATGCGCGGCACTTGCAAACTGGTCGCTGACTCCGTCGGGCACCGAAGGCTATCGCACCGCCGAGGTGACGCTGGGCGGAATCGACACCGACGACCTGAGTTCACGAACCATGATGGCGCGCGATGTGCCCAATCTCTATGCCATCGGCGAGGCGGTGGATGTGACCGGCTGGCTGGGGGGGTATAATTTCCAATGGGCCTGGGCGTCTGGCGTGGCCGCCGGGCGCGCCATCGCGCAAGATGCCTGACACGCGCGCTCAGCCAGACCCGCGCACTCAGCCATAGGTCGGATGGAACAGCCCGCCGGGGGAGAGGGTGAAGATCTCGGCACCGTCCGGGGTGATGCCGATGGAATGTTCGAACTGCGCCGACAGCGAGCGGTCACGCGTGACCGCCGTCCAGTCATCGGCCAGCACCTTGGTTTCCGGGCGGCCCAGATTGACCATCGGCTCGATCGTGAAGAACATGCCCTCTTCCAGCACCGGCCCGGTGCCTGCGCGCCCGTAATGCAGCACATTGGGCGGCGCATGAAACACCCGCCCCAGCCCGTGACCGCAGAAATCGCGCACCACGGACATGCGATGCGCTTCGACATAGGCCTGAATGGCGTGGCCGATATCGCCGAAGGTCTTGCCGGGGCGTGCGGTCTCGATCCCGACCATCAGCGCGTCATGGGTGACCTGAATCAGGCGTTCTGATTTGCGGCTGAGCTTGCCGGCGACGAACATCCGGCTGGTATCGCCGAACCAGCCATCGACGATCACGGTGACGTCGATATTGAGGATATCGCCATCCTTGAGGATCTTGTCGCCCGGAATGCCATGACAGACCACATGGTTGACGCTGATGCAGCTGGCATGGGCATAGCCGCGATAGCCGATCGTGGCCGATTTGGCCCCCGCATCCGCAACGCGCTGCTCGATCATCTTGTCGAGCGCGGCCGTGGTCTGGCCGACGGTGACATGCGGGGCGATCTCATCGAGGATCTGCGCCGCCAATGCCCCGGCCTTGTGCATCCCGGCGAAATCCGCCGGCTCGTGGATGCGAATTCCGTCGCGTGTCAGTCTTCCTCTATGCGCGTCGTTCACGTCTATCCTCACTCCGCCTTGTGTCTTGCGGTCTCTTAAAGCGCCCGGCGGCAAAGAACCAGAGGGCAGCGCCCGCGGCGCAGGCGGGATTTGAGTATTTTTGGAAAAATGAAGGGGGCGGCTTGCGTGGATGCAACCCGAAGCGTCAGACAGCCCGGAGCCGGGCCCCGCCCCTGTCAGAAATCAAGGATTGGCTCGTTGAACGCGCCGCTGAGCGAGATCACACCGATTGCGCTGACGACCCGAATGCTACCCAAGCCATTCATCATCCTCCGCAAACATTAGAAGTTTAAGCGCAAGATACTGAATTTATTTATTTAAAGTGGTGCCCGGGGGCGGAATCATTATTAGTCGAAATTCACTCTATAAACCCT
>CAKSUL010000091.1 GCA_934501475.1 uncultured Roseovarius sp.
GCTTTCCCACCTTCGACAGATGCACCTGCGCGCCTTTGTCCAGCATGCCGAACACTTGCTGCGGCGTCGCCGAGGCAGAGCCGTAATATTTATCGCGGATCGAGGCGTTCACCGACCCCAGCGCGGCGTATTGAATCTGTTCATAGACCGCGAACAGCCGCCCCAGGCGATAGCCGGTGTTGTCATATTCCGGGTCCAGCGCCATCGGCACCTCCATGTCAAAATTGCGGATCAGCACGGCCTTCATCATGCCCACGCGCGGATCATTGATGCGACCATCGGCGCGGATGCGCATCAGCGTCGTGGTCAGCAAGGTCAGCGGATAGCGCGTGCTGGTCAGGATCGCCCGCATCCAGTCGCCCGCCAGATTCGGCGGCACATTCTCAGCCTTGCGCAGCACGGCCAGCTCGACCAGATGCAGAAACAGGCTGAAGGGCTGGTCCTGCCCGGTCTCGACGCGGATATCTGACTGAAAGCGCTGATAGTTCCGGGTGATCTCGCCGAAACTGTCCTGCACCAGAAACCGCACCGACAGCCGCGCGGCGTTGGGGGCAAGGCCCAGCACCGTGAACCGCACCCCCGCCGCCAGCGCCGGTTCGACCTCGGCCAGGGGCGCGCCCTTGCGGATGCGTTCCAGCTTGACGGCAATTTCGCGCGCGGCGGCCGCGTCCTCTTTTGCCGGGTCGGCATTGACATAGCCCGCAAACATCGCATCCGCGGCGGCGGCCGCCGCCGCATCATCCGTATCGGCCCAGAACACGACCGAGGCATCGCCCACCTGCACGCGGTTGCCGCTGCCCCTGGCCAGAAACCGGTTCAGTGCGGCGGTATAGGCAAAGGCCGATTCCTCGGACACGGGCGCATTGTCGCCCTGTTCATGCCCGTATGATGTGAACGCATCAAGATTGAAGGACACGAGGCTGGCCCCGGCGCTTTGCGCGCCCCAGACACCCTTGATCGACGGATGCAGACGCGCAACCGGCCCGCGCCGCCCGCTGGCCAGACACCGCGCCGCACCGCCGCCCGAGGCGCCGCGCAACTCGTCCCACAGTGCCCGCGCTGCCGGGCGGTCATGCAGCCAGACCCGCGCCATCCGGTCGGATTCCAGCGCAAATATGATGTTCTGGTCCAGCAGCGCCGCATCCCCGGTAAAATCCTCGGGCCGCCAGCGGTCCAGAAACCGCACAAAGGCCAGCAGACCCTGATCCTGCGTTCCTGCAAGCCACTCGGCATGACGGGCGCGAAAGGCGGCATGTTCATCCGCTGTCCGCCTGCCCTCGCCCGCAGTGACGCCAAGCGCATAGGCCGTCTTGTCCCAGAGAAAGTTCGGTGCAATGCCTGCCGTGCGCTTGACCGGCTGCGGCACCAGCAACAGGGCCGGTGCGGGTTTGCGCACGGATGTGTCACGCAGATCGTGCAGCCCCGCGACGGTCCCGTCAGGGTTCAGCGACATGACCGCGCCGATCTTTTCCCGTGACATGCCCATCGGCGGCGCATCCGGCAGACGCGCATAGGCCCCCAGCAATGACGACAGCACGCTCATCTCAGCACCTCGGGCGATCCGAGGGGCGGCACCTGCATCACCCCGTCCGTCAGCCGGGCGCGAAAGAACATCGACGGGCGCCCCGGGGCGGCATGGTCGATATCCCACAGCATCAGCCCCAGATCACGCGTTTCGCCGGTGGTGACGGGCAAGAGCGCATCGTGCGGGATCAGCGCGAATCTCGCCGGGAATTCGCGCGTGCCCATGCAGGGCTGGTGAAAGCACTGCCCGCGCGCGGCGCGACGGTTGAAAATATCCAGATGCTTGCCCTCGTTATCCTCGGCCCCTGCCCTGCCCGTCATGGTGAAATGCGCCTCGATCACATAGGCCGGCCGGACCAGCACGGTCGAGGCGCGCTGCTGCCGGTCCTCGTCCACCAGCAACTGCACCCCGCCCAGATCACCGCGCTTCATCGCCGACTTCAGCTTGCCATAAGGGGCCTTGTGGCCCACCTCGTTGCGTCGGATCGACTGAAAACGGATCGGGTTCAGCACATGAATCCGGTCGATCACCCAGGAAATCGCCGGCTTCCAATGGATCGCCTCAAGTATTCCCCGCGCGGCCGAAGGCGTGATGACGTCATAACTCATGCGTTCGACCTTGAGTTCGGGGCGCGTGAACAGGCCGTAATCAGCCGAGACATGAAGGCGGATACCGTAGGACATCTGTTTCTCCTCCCACTTCATGTTATTGTTTCTCGACTGAGCATCAAGCAGAATGTCGCGGCCTCGCCGTGTGGATCGAAACATGTTATTGTTAACAAAAGGTTAACAAAATGATGCCCTGGATCGCAGCGGATCCGGGGCATCAGAACAGCAGATCATCCGTCGCCAGAACATCGGCATCCTCCCAGATCAGCCCCATGTCCGGGTCATACAGGCTGTCGCGCGACAGCACGGCGAACTGATCGCCGCGCCGGTCCGGGCTGGCGAAATCGACCGCGCCGCTGGCGATCATCGCATCCCGCGCCCGAGGCGGCACCTGCACAACATAACCCTGCAATTCCCGCGCCAGCGTCGCTGAACTTTCCTCGCCCGCCAGCCGCGCAACGATGGCCCGCGCCGCCGGGTCGATGGCGACGATCACCGGCGCAAGCCCGCTTTCGATCATGCGGAAATCCTCGGCGATGCTGCGAAAGGCGAAATCGCTGCCCGAGGGAGTCATCGTCAGGCGCGGCAGGATATTCTTTGCATCCAACCCGCCGCCGGTATCGATGCGCCAATAGACCTGTGCGGAATAATCCTTCATCGCGGCCAGCGACAGCAGATCGTCGTGCCGCGCCATGATCCCGGCAGTATCGGCGATCAGCCCGCGGATTTCGGGCGGCGGGCTGTAAGCGACCGGGCGAAACACCGTCAGCACGCTGTCGGCCACAGGCCGCCTGCCCCCGCGATTCACCCGCCCCGCAGCCTGCACGATCTGGTCCAGCCCCGCCTCGGCCCGCCAGCCGACCGGAAAATCGACGTCGATCCCGGCCTCGATCAGACTGGTGGCGATCACCCGGCACGGCCTGCCGTTCTGCAGCCGGTCGCGCATATCCGCGATGATCCGTTGCCGGTGCCGCGCATATTGGCGCGTCGTCAGATGGATCACGTTATACAGATGGCGTGCCGCCAGATACAGGTCGCGCGCATGCCGCCGGCTGTTCACGATCATCAGCGCCTGTTCATGTTGCGTCAGCGCCGCAACCAACGCGTCGTTGTCCATCTCGCCGCCGTGAACGATCCGTGCCCGCCGCAGGTCGCGGCTGAGGCCAACCGGATCGGGCGCCAGTTCCCGCCCCGCCAGCGGCAACCCCCCCGGCAGATGATCGTCGCCCACGGCGGGTTGCGTCGCGGTGCACAGCACGATGGAGCAACGGTAATGCCGCGCCAGCCCGTCCAGCATCCGCAGGCAGGGCATCAGCAGCGGTCGCGGCAGGGTCTGCGCCTCGTCCAGAATGACGACGCTGCCCGCGATATTGTGCAGTTTGCGCGCCCGCGACGGCCGCGCTGCGAACAGGCTTTCAAAGAACTGCACCGCCGTCGTGACCACAATAGGCGCAGCCCAGTCCTCCAT
>CAKSUL010000092.1 GCA_934501475.1 uncultured Roseovarius sp.
CGATACGACCGTTTATGCCACCGCAAAGGCAGAAACCTTTGATATCGACGAAAGCAAAATCAATCTCAATGCCGGCGGGGGCAGCGACACGGTGACTGAATACGGCTCAACGGGGATGATCCGGCTTGGCGCAGGAAATGACACCATCACCGGTCAGCACACCTACACCAGTGTCACGGGTGATGCTGGCAACGACAATATCGAGATGCGCTATCTGCGCGCAACCGGCCAGTCCATCGATGGCGGCGACGGCAATGACATCATTTCGGCCTATTACATGGGATATAGTGGCGACGGCGGCCAAAAGGTGTTGGGTGGTAATGGTAATGACCAGATCACCTTCAATTCGGCGCAAGGTGAGGCGCTGATCGATGGCGGCGCAGGCAATGACACCCTGTCCGGAACAAACCTTGACGCCTGGCTGGATATTCGCGGTGGTGCCGGAGATGATCTGATCACCATCTCGGTTGACAGCACTGATCGCAGCTCTTTGGTCAGGATCTATGGCGGGACTGGCAACGACGCCATTTCCGTCAGCCATATGTGGAGCACGAGCGAGCTAGAGAAGGGCGCCCTCATCTATGGCGGGCTCGGCAACGACAGCATCAAAGGGACGACGGCCGCAGATACGCTGGACGGGGGCGCGAATCGCGACACGATGGCGGGTGGCCTGGGCGATGATCTCTATTATGTCACGACTGGCGACCTCATCACCGAGACCAGCAATGGGGGCATCGACAAGGCGCGCACTGCACAGGACTATGTCCTCAGCGCATATGTCGAAAACCTGCAGATGACGGGAAGCGCCGATATCAGCGGCCGTGGCAACGGCATCGGCAATATCCTGACAGGAAACGCCGGCAAGAACCTGCTTGAAGGTCTGGAAGGCAACGACACCCTTTTGGGCGGCGGTGGCCGCGATAGGCTTTCGGGCGGCAACGGCATCGATCGCCTTAACGGCGGTGTCGGCGGCGACACCTTGATGGGTGGTGCCGGGGCCGACGTTCTGATCGGCGGAAAGGGCTATGATTATGCCAGCTATCGCGACGCGACATCCGGCGTCACCGTTGATCTGGGCAACCCCGCGCAGTCCACGGGCGACGCCCGAGGCGACAGCTTCGCCAGCATCGAAGGGCTGATCGGATCGGATCACGGTGACCGGTTGATCGGCAACAGGCTCTCGAATGAGATCGTCGGACTGGCCGGGGCCGATACACTGATCGGCGGTGCAGGAAAGGACACGCTGGCGGGCGGAAACGGCGCAGATATCCTGCGCGGCGGCGCGGATGCCGACCAGCTGACCGGTGGCTCGGGCGCGGATATATTCCTCTTCACCGCGCCAAACGAAAGTGGCCTTGGCAACAGCCACGATGTCATCACCGATTTCCAACGCGGTATCGACCAGATCGGCCTTGCGCTGATTGACGCGAATACGACGCGCGGCGGCGATCAGGCCTTTGCGTTTTCGGGCAAGACGGCCGCAGCGCATTCCGTCTGGTATACCGGAAATGGCGATGGCGGCATCGTCCTGCGTGGCGATGTGGATGGCGACAAGGTCCAGGATTTCAGCATCGAGCTGCTGAATATCGGCCAGCTGACAGCGAACGACTTCAACCTGTAAGCCGCCAATTGAATTGAGGGGGGCGCCGACCGCGCCCCCTTTTCTTGCCTAGAAGTCGAGGCCCAGATCCAGTGTGCGGGCAGAATGTGTCAGGGCGCCGACCGAGATATAGTCAACACCGGTCGCGGCAACTTCGGCGATGCGCTCAAGCCGCATATTGCCCGAAGCCTCCAGCACCAGCCGCCCGTCATTCATCGCAACCGCCTCGCGCAGCGTCGCCGTATCCATATTGTCCAGCAAAACGACATCGGCACCCCCGACGGCCAGCACCTCGGCAAGCTGATCGAGGCGGTCGACCTCTATCTCGACCCGGATCATATGCGAGGCGCGCGCCTTGACGGCCAGCAGCACCGCCTCGATCCCACCGACCGCCGCGATGTGGTTGTCCTTGATCAGGATCGCATCGGACAGGCTGAAGCGGTGGTTGAAGCCGCCGCCATGCAGCACCGCCTGTTTCTCGACGATCCGCAGCCCCGGCGTTGTCTTGCGCGTGCAGGTGATGCGCGCAGACGTCCCGCGCGCGGCGGCGACATAGGCCGCCGTCTGCGTGGCAATCCCGGACAGCCGACCGGCAAAGTTCAGCGCCACGCGCTCAGCCGTCAGGATGGACGCCGCCTCGCCCTCTATTTCGGCCAGCACCGCGCCCGAGGCGAAGAAATCCCCTTCAGCAAGACGGGGACGAAATTCCAGCGCAGGATCGACCAGCCGAAAGGCGATTGCGGCGATCTGCATGCCCGAGGCAACGCCTGCCTCGCGTGCACGGATCTGCGCGCGGTAGCGCGTGCCCGAGGCAATCACGGTGCGGGTGGTGATATCGCCGTAGGTTCCCAGATCCTCGGCCAGCGCGCCGCGCACGAGGGGTTCCAGAACCATGTCAGGCAAAGGGGGCATTGTCGTCATCACGTCTCCTGCGGGGCTGGGCGCAGGCGTATCGCCTCGGCCAGTGTCATGCTGCTGCGCTGTCCCTTTGCACCCTCGGGCTGGGGGAAATCGCTGCGATAATGCGCGCCCCGGCTTTCGCGCCGCGCGAGGGCTGCGGCGGCAATCAGGGTGGCGGCGGCGGTCATGTTCTGCAAGGCCTCGCAATCCGGCTGGCTGGCCTCGATCGCCGCGATCTCATGCAGGCAGGCGTGCAGTCCGTCTTCGTGGCGCACAACCCCGGCACCCTCTGTCATCACCCGCCTGAGGCGCCCGATCAGATGCGGCGCGGGACCGTCGGCCTGCGCCAGCGGCGGGACATGAACCGGGGGCAGGTCGTCAGCATCGTCCGGCAGAGTATTCGCAATGTCGCGCGCCGCAGCCTCGGCAAAGACCACGGCCTCAAGAAGGCCATTCGAGGCCAGACGGTTCGCGCCATGCAGCCCGGTTGAGGCCGCCTCACCCGCGACCCACAGCCCAGCGAGCGAGGTCCGCCCATGCCGGTCGCTGGCTATACCGCCCATATGGTAATGCGCCGCCGCCGCAACCGGTATCGGCTGATGCACCGGGTCGATGCCGTTGCGCTGGCAGGCGGCGGCAACTGCGGGGAATTCCTCAGTGATACGCGGCCCAAGACAGTCGCGCGTATCCAGCATGGGCCGCAAACCCGCCTGCGTCTGTGCATAGATCGCGCGCGCGACGATATCGCGGGGCGCAAGCTCAAGGTCAGGGTGCACATTCTGCATCAGTCGCGCGCCGTGGCGGTTGATCAGCAGCGCGCCCTCGCCCCGCAGCGCCTCGGTCGCCAGGGGCGCGGGATCTTCGCCGCAATCGAGCGCGGT
>CAKSUL010000093.1 GCA_934501475.1 uncultured Roseovarius sp.
ACAGCATCCGCGTGCTGAATGTCGATATCGCCGATCTGGACGCCAATGATTTCACCTTCTGACGAAAGGACGGACACCATTGCTTAAGATTGATCGCGTAAGACGATCCTGCACGGGGCAACGCAGGATCGACACAGGTGAGCGGCAACAGGATCTTTGGCAATCTTTTCCTCAGCATCGGCGCGATGAAGGCCGGCACGACCTGGCTCTATGCCATGCTGGACCGCCATCCCGAATTGCTGTTCTGCCCGGAAAAGGAAATCCACTATTTCTATCATCGCCATGTCGATAACGCCCAGTTGAGCGAGGTCAATCGCCTGCGCAACGCACGCGAGCGGTATCTCCTGCGGTTTGACCCCGACAACGCCAATATCGACCGCATCCGCCAGAACCTGCATTGGGTCAGCGCCTATCTCAGCGGGCCGGTCGATGATCACTGGTATCGCAACCTGTTCCAGTTGCGCGCCCATCACCGCTATGCCTGCGATTTCTCGAATCTCAACGCCCATCTGCCTGCCGAGGTCTGGCCGCGGATCGAAGGTGCGTGCGACAGGCTGCGCGTGATCTACACCATGCGCGACCCGCTGAAACGGTTGTGGAGCCACACGAAATTCCACCTCCAGATCACCGGCCAGCTGGACCTGCTCGGAACATGGGGCGAGGCCGAGTTTGACCGCTTCGTGCGCAAGCCGTTCATCTGGAACAATGCTGAATATGGCCGCGTGCTGCGCAACCTGCGCGCCGGTCTGTCACGCGATTGCTGGACCTCTATGTTTTACGAGGATCTGCATGCCGACCGACCTGCCATGCTGCGCCGGGTCGAGACATTCCTGGGGCTTTCGCATCACACATATCCGGCCGAATTGCTGAACCGGCGCTTTACCGAATCGCCCCGCCTGGACATGCCGCCGTTTTTCGCCGGTCTGTTCGCCGATGACATCGCGCGCATCCGCGCCGAAGTCCTGGCAGAGGGGCTTGTCATTCCGCCCAGCTGGGGCTGAGCATCATTTCTGCAATATATCCCGGTGATGGCGCCACAACAGGAACAGGCCGGTGATGAAGGCCACCGCCGCAAGCCCCAGCACATACAGCACCGAGATATGATCCGGGTGATAGAACGGATAATACCCGTCCCGCATCAAGCTGACAATATGAACCAGCGGATTGAACCACAGCACCGCGCCATATTCAGCCGGCACTGATTCAAACAGGAAAAAGATGCAGGACACGATGAACAGCGGCCGCGTGACAATGGCCCAGATGGTTGCCCACATCGGATAGGCCAGCGTCAGAAACGCATTCAGCGTCCCAACCCCGGCCGCCAGGCAGATGACCATCCCATAAGCTCCCAGAATCCGGGCAAAATCCAGCGAAACGCGCGCCTTCAGCACGGCGACGATAAAGGTCATGACGATCAGATTCGCCAATATTTGCGACACGGTGTTCAGGATCAGGCGCGCCAGAATCGCATCCAGGAATGTCACGCGCGGGTATTTCAGCAAGGCGCGCGAAAACTGCACCGTCTGGCCGACCTTGGCGGAAATGTCATTGAACATCAGAAACGGCAGCACCCCGGTCGCGTAAAACAACGGAAAGCTGGACCCGAGCGGCGGCGCGCGAAACCCGATGGAAAAGACCAGGGTCAGCAGGGCAACGCCCGCCGCCGGTTCGACGATCGCCCACAGATAGCCGCCGGGCGAACGCCCGTAGGTCGTGGTCATCTCACGCAGCATCAACGCAAGGATCGCGCGCGGCGTCGCAATGACCATCCCGCGCCCGTTTCGGGAATGCAGCCCTGCCCGTGCCATTTTCATCTCCTTGTTCGCAGTCTGTCTTAACCCCGGCAGCTTTAAGAAATCCTTATTCAAACCGGCCTAAAAGAGGGGGGTAAACCCGAATTCAGGCCGCAGATGTCCATCACGCGTAAAATCGACATGCCAACCACCGGCGCGCTCCCCGCCCCCGCGCCGCGCGCCCGGTTGCGCCTGCGGCATCGCTTCGTGATGTTCAGTTTTTTCATCCTCGTGGTGGCCCCGGTCTATGTGGTCGGCTGGTATCTCTATTCGCGCGCGGCGGATCAATATGCCTCGTATCTGGGGTTTTCCGTGCGCGCGGAGGAAAGCGGTTCGGCGGTGGCATTGCTGGGCGGCATTACCGATCTGTCGGGCTCCAGTTCTTCGGATACGGATATCCTGTTCGCCTATCTCACCTCGCAGAAACTGGTGCGGATGCTGGATGCGCAGATCGACCTGCGCGCCATCTGGGCCCAGCCCGACGGGCCCGACGATCCGGTCTTTTCCCTCGCTCCCGGCGGCACGATCGAGGATTTGCAGGCCCATTGGGAACGCAAGGTCACCATTCACCACGACACGGTCAGCGGCATGATCGATCTGCGGATACTGGCCTTTGATCCGGTGGATGCACGCCGAATCGCGCAGGCGCTCTATCTGGCCTGCACCGCCATGATCAACGATCTGTCCGCCGTCGCGCGCGAAGATGCGATCAAATATGCGCGCACCGAACTGACCCAGGCCATCGCACGCCTGAAAGAGGCGCGACAGGCGCTGACCGCCTATCGCAACCGCACCCAAATCGTCGATCCCTCAATCGACACGGCCAGCCGGATGGGCCTGCTGACCACGCTTCAGGGCCAATTGGCCGCGGCGCTGATCGAACTGGATCTGCTGCGCGATTCCACCCGTGACAGCGACCCGCGCGTGCAGCAGGCGACAAGGCGGGTCAAGGTGATCGAGGCGCGGATCGACGCCGAGCGCCAGAAACTGGGGCTGGGGGACAGTGGCGGCTCGGCGCAGGTATTTGCCGATCTGGTCGGTGAATACGAAAGCCTGATCGTGGATCGCGAATTTGCCGAAACCGCCTATACCGCCGCGCTGACCACCTATGATGCCGCCCTGGCCGAGGCCCAGCGCCAGAGCCGCTATCTCGCCGCACATATCGAGCCGACGCTGGCCGAAGCCGCGGAATACCCCGAGCGGCTCATGATGCTGTCGCTCAGCGCGCTGTTCGCCTTTTTCATCTGGTCGATCGCGGTGCTGATCTACTACAGCCTGCGCGACCGACGCTGAGGCGGCACATGATCCGGCTGGAAAATGTCACCAAG
>CAKSUL010000094.1 GCA_934501475.1 uncultured Roseovarius sp.
ATCCCGACGTGCGCAGCATCGTGGCGATGGTGCCGGCGATCATTCCCATGCTGCTCCTGATGATTCCCGCGATGCTGACCACGCTGAGCGTGGCGCGGGAAAAGGAGCTCGGCTCGATCGTCAACTTCTATGTCACCCCGGTGACGCGTTTCGAATTCCTGATCGGCAAACAGCTGCCCTATATCGCCATCGGGATGCTGAATTTCTTTCTGATGCTGGGCATGGCGCGGATTCTGTTCGGCGTGCCCTTCAGCGGTAGTCTGTCCGCCTTTACCCTTGCCGCGCTGGTCTATGTCACCGCGACGACCGCGCTTGGCTTTCTGGTGTCGGTCTTTATCGCCAGCCAGGTGGCGGCGCTGTTTGCCACAGCACTTCTGACGCTGATTCCGGCGATCTCCTATTCGGGGCTGATTGATCCGGTCGCGTCACTGGCCGGCTTTGGTCAGGTCATCGGGACGGTGTATCCGACCACCTGGTTCGTCACCGTGGCGCGCGGCGCCTTTTCCAAGGCTTTCGGTCTGGCCGAGATGGTCCAGCCGATGCTGGCCATGGGTATTGCGGTGCCGGTGATCCTGGGCGCGGCCATGCTCTTTCTGAAGAAACAAGCGAGGTAGAGCCGTGAATTTCAAGAACATCTGGAATCTCGGCATCAAGGAGTTGCGCGGCCTTTTGCGCGATCCGATCATGCTGATCCTGATTGCCTATTCGTTCAGCCTCTCGATCTGGACCTCCTCCAATGCCGCGCCCGAGGCGCTGGCCGATGCCACGATCTCGATCGTGGATGAGGACCAGTCGCACCTGTCCTCGCGCATCATATCCGCCTTCTATCAGCCCTATTTCCTGCCGCCGAAGATGATCAACACGCATGAGATGGACGCGCGCATGGATGCGGGGGTGGACACGTTCGCGCTGAACATCCCGCCCGATTTCGCGCGCGACGTGCTGGCGGGCAAGGCCCCCGCAATCCAGTTGAATGTCGATGCCACAAGGATGAGCCAGGCCTTCACCGGCAGCGGCTATATCCAGCAGATCGTCAGCGCCGAGGTGTCTGAACATGTTGCGGGCCATCGCGCGCCCATGGCGTTGCCGGTGGGGCTGGCGCTGCGCGCGCGCTACAATCCGTCGCTGGACCCGGTCTGGTTCGGCGCGATCACCAGCGTGATGCAGTCGATCACCATGCTGTCGCTGGTGCTGACCGGCGCCGCGCTGATCCGCGAAAAGGAACATGGCACGGTCGAGCATCTCCTGGTCATGCCGGTGACGGCGGGGGAAATCATGCTGTCCAAGATCTGGTCGATGGGCGGTGTCGTGTTGCTGGCCTCTGCGTTTTCGCTGACGGTGGTGGTGCAGGGGGTGATGGCGGTGCCGATTCAGGGCTCGCTGCTGCTGTTTCTTGCCGGTGCGATACTGATGCTGTTCGCGATGACGGCGATGGGCGTCTATATGGCGACCGTTGCGGGCACCATGCCGCAATTCGCGCTGCTGATGATGCTGGTCCTCTTGCCGCTACAGGTCCTGTCGGGGGCGCTGACACCGCGCGAATCCATGCCCGAGATCATCCAGACCCTCATGCTGGCGGCGCCGAACACGCATTTTGTCATGCTCTCGCAGGGTATCCTGTTCCGTGGCGCGGGCATCGGAACGGTCTGGCCACAGTTCCTGGCGCTGGCGGTCATCGGAACGGTGCTGTTCATGCTGGCGCTGCGACGTTTCCGGACCTTCCTGCGCTGAACGGCCGCAGCCTGCGCTGCTTGTAAACGGGCAATTGACCCATATTTCAAGTATATCAACGATTGTTGACATTTATTGACCGGGGAATCGTAATTTCACCGAAAGGAAAGACGATGTCGCAGAAAATCGAGAAGAAAGAGACAACAACACCAGCACTAGCGGAAAAGCAAACCACGCCGCCCGCCATCCGGCCCGAGACACCGATTGCGGCCGCCGACGGTGAGCCGCTGGGGATCGAATCCTTTCAGTCCTTTGACCGGATGCGGGCCGTGAATTTGAGCAAGCTGACCGCCGGCATCTCGCCAGGGGCACTTGCCACCGCCTATTTCGACTGGGCCTTTCATCTGGCCTCCGCCCCCGGCAAGCAGATGGAACTGGGCGCCAAGGCCGCGCGAAAATGGCAGCGTCTGTCGGCCTGGCTGATGTCGTCCGCGATGGACCCCGAAACGCCACCCGTGATTGCGCCATTGCCCGGCGACCGCCGCTTCGCGCATGAGTCCTGGTCCAAGCCGCCGTTCAATCAACTGGCGCAGGCGTTCCTGTTGCAACAGCAATGGCTGCATAGCGTCACGCATGACGTGCCCGGCGTGACCCGGCAAAGCGAAGATGTCGTCTCGTTCGTGTCAAAGCAGATGCTGGACATCCTGTCGCCCTCGAACAACCCCACCACCAACCCCGAGGTGACCGCCCGCACCATGGCGACAGGGGGCATGAATTTCGTCGAGGGCTGGAAGAACCTCGCCGAGGATCAGGCCCGCATGGCCACGAATCGGCCACCGGTCGGCACCGAGGACTTCGTGCCGGGCGAGACCGTGGCCGCGACCCCCGGCAAGGTGGTCTATCGCAACCACCTGATCGAGCTGATCCAGTATTCCCCCACGACAGACAAGGTCCACCCCGAGCCGGTGCTGATCGTCCCCGCGTGGATCATGAAATACTATATTCTCGACCTCAGCCCGGAAAACTCGCTGATCAAATGGCTGATCGGGCAGGGACATACCGTTTTTGTGATTTCCTGGCGCAATCCGGATGCCTCGGACCGTGATCTTGAGATGGATGACTATCGCAAGCTTGGCGTCATGGCGGCGCTGGATGCGATCAACGCGATCCAGCCGGATCAGAAGGTGCAGGGCGTCGGCTATTGCCTCGGGGGCACGCTGCTCTCGATCGCGGCGGCGGCGATGGCGGGGCAGGGGGATGACCGGTTGGCCAGCCTGACATTGCTGGCCGCGCAGGTCGATTTCACCGAACCGGGCGAGCTGGGGCTGTTCATAGATCCCAGCCAGCTGCATTTTCTGG
>CAKSUL010000095.1 GCA_934501475.1 uncultured Roseovarius sp.
GCGGTGTCCGGTGCCTGTTCCCTGTCAGGGAAAACGCAAGACCGCCGCAGCGTGTTCCGCCCTGTCAGCGCATCTGCTTGATCGGCGGGTTTGTGGTCAGCCATTTCTCGCTGGAAAGATGCCACTGCTCCAGCGCGTGAATGCTCTTTTCAACATCCCGCCGCGCGCCCTCGATACGAATCGTGCCGGGGACGATGACTTCGGCGGCAAAAGGCCTCAGGTGATCCAGTGCTTGCGCGGTTTCCTCGCGGCTCGGGTCGCCATCATCTGCGAAAACCAGCACAAAGCATTCTTTTTTCTTACGCTGCGCACTCATCTTCTATCCTATTCGATCAGGCCAACACCTTCATACTGGCGGCCAAATCCGATTGGCTTTGCATGGCTGAAGGCCAGCTTGATGATGTCATCCGACCTCTGCTGATCCTTTTCCCGCTCCAGAATAGCAGATTCCCTTGACAGGAGTCTGGCAAAAAGTCCTGAAACCGCAGGGCAGGCCATTGAGGTGCCGTCCATCACGCCTTTCTCATGCTCGCTGACCCAAGATATAATGCCGACCCCCGGTCCGATAAAGTCCACCTCGGGGCCAATATTGCTAAAGCGCGCAAAAAAGCGGTCGCCGACAGGGGCAGGGTCTTCGGCGATATTACGATCCGTCATTGCGCCATCGGGCCAGGTTCCAAGCACGCCCGCCGCCGTCACCGCCATAACGACGCCCGATCGCGCCGGATATGAAACCGGCGACATATAATCATTGCCCGCCGCCGCAATACAGACCGTCCCGAACGCGCGCGCGCGGCGCGTCTCGCGCGAGATGGCAATCGGCTCGCGCGATTGACCAAGGCTTAGGTTAATAAGATCGCAGCCATCATCGACGGCTTGCCGAATGGCCCGCGCAATGGCGAATTCGCTCGCCCCTTCGGCATCCTTTGCGAAAACCCGATAGGCATAGATCTCGGCGGCGGGGGCGATGCGCGCGACAATTCCCGCAACATGCGTGCCGTGACCGGCACCGTTGTCAAACCACTCATCCGCGGGTTCGGTCCCGGTGGTGTTCAGGCCCTTGACGACATTCAGCCCCTCGGCCGGTGAGACCCCGGTATCGATTACGGCCACCCGGACGCCCTTGCCATCGCCCGGTTTGGCGGGCGCAATCATCCGGTCCAGACCATCCGCAAAACCGCCCTCAATAGCGGTCAGCGTCAGCTTCGCCTTGGTCACGCCGCTGTCCTGAACCGGCAGGGCCGAGAGCTGGGCTGGCCAAAACCGCGAGAGGGGCGACGAAATCACCGCATCGATCTGCTTCTGCCCGGCTGGCAGCGCAGTCCGGATACGTCCGGCCTTATCCGTCCGAAGATCGGTAATCCCGACCCCCTTGCGCTCATTAAGAACGACGATGACCTCGATCCCTTCCAGCGGCTTTCCGGCGGCATCGGTCACCGTTACCTCCAGCTCCTTTTCCGAGCGGAAATTGGCGGGATTAGCGGTTTGGCGCAGGATATTCGGCAGACCATAGCGCAGCGGAAACAGCATCAGCTCAGGGCGGATGCGCAGGCCGGGATAGGCGCGGGCGAAATCGAATGCCTGTTCAGGCGTCATGCTGACCAGCGTCGCCTCGTTCAGATCAAGCGAGTCGAGCAACCGCACCTTGCCAGCCTCGGTGGGCATGATGCGAACGCGCGGGCGTGTCGGGCGCACGTCGCCATCGCCATATTCCGAGCCCTTGGACATCGCATGCAGCATGCCCGAACCTGAATCATATAGCCTGCGATGCATGTCGTGAAACACCCTGAGGCTGGTCGTTTCCATCGCGTCGTTGAAAACATTATCATCGGGAACAATGACATAGCGGCGGTGCCGGGGCGCCATGAAGAACCTCACTGAATAAATGCACAAAACCTTGCAGAACAGGTTAGAGGATGGCCGCGCTTGGGTCTATGCCGTCGGCGGGGTCACCCTAGGCGGCAGCTACCCATAGGCGGAAACGCCCGCGCCCCGTCACCTCACGCAGGACGCCCGCCTTCTGCAGGCGCGCCAGACCGCGCTCGGCAGTATCGCGTGAAATCGCCAGCATCGTTTCGGCATCTTCAGTACTGATCAGCGGGCGCTTCAGCGCGGCCTCGACCAGTCGCGCGGGGGTCTCGCCTTTCATCTGCGCGGCAATCTCGCCCGAGCGCCCAGCCCATGCCTGAAGGCGTCGCAATTCCGCGCGCGCGTCATCGGCACCCCGGCGCACAGCCCCAAGCCAGGCGCCAAGGCGTTGCGGGATCGTCCCTGAGGCACGCCATACCCCGCGCCCGTGACGGCCAAGGGGCAGGAACGGCAGCTGCGTCAGATCGCGTGCTGCGAGCAATGCGGTAAAACTCGCCCCCTCAATCACATCCTCAACCGGCGAAAGACCGGCAAGCCGCCAAAGCGGCATGGTCGCAGCCGCGCGCGCGACAGGGTGCAGATCGGATAGGCCCGCAAGCGCGTTCCAGAAGCCCTGCGCTGCCTCGTCGAATTCCTCGCCGCAGGGGCGCTGCGCCAGATCGTCGCCAAGCCCAGCCAGATCGACCCGGTGCAGACCCAGAAATCCCCGCAGATCGCGCAAATCCGGGGTGGCGCGCAATGTCGCATCCGCCGGCAACAGGGCATCGCCGGGTGCAAGGCGGCGCACGGCCCAACGGGCCTGAACGAGCCCGCCCATGTCAGAGCCGGCGCGCGCCGACATCAGGTCGCGGCCGATTTCCTCGCGCCGGATAACGATGCCCTGCGCCCAAAGCATCATCTCGGCCTCAATCAGCGCAAGCCGCGGCACGATCCAGGGCGCGCCCTCAACCGCGGCGTCCAGCGCGCCCAAGGCAAAAGCAGCATGGGCAAGCTCCGTCGCCAGCTGGGATTGGGCGCCCTGCCAGCCTCTGGGATCGGCAAAATCGGGCGGTGATTCATCATCCGCGTTGTCGAGCGTAGTCAGGTCCATCGGCGCAGCATATCGCCTGCAGCCGCGTGGCGCCACTGGCCCCGCGCGGCAA
>CAKSUL010000096.1 GCA_934501475.1 uncultured Roseovarius sp.
CCACAGGCCGGCCATGGCCTCGATATAGGATTTGCCGTTGTTGTCCTTGACGCGGATGCCATCGCCGGATTCGATGACCATCGGGCCCGTTTCCTCAAGCGCGCGCGCGTTGGTATAGGCGTGGAAGTGATAGGCGATGTCACGCGCCTCGATCGAATTGGGATGGACTGTCATGGCATTGCCTTTCCTATGGAAGTTAGCGCAGTCTTACGGTGGCTTCAGCGTTCAGCCAACTGCATTTTGATGTATTTTCATCGGCGCTGCGCAGATCCCGGACCCGGCGGGTGAAACAGGTCATCGCAATGCGCCCTGCTCCAGAGTTATGAGCATAGCGCCGACGCAGGTCAAGCGCGACGCATCATGTTTCACGCATCAAAATTGTCGCATACTATGGTTTGTCACGCCGGATCGGTGTAACGACAGAGCCAGACACGCGGACCAAAGGAGCGCCACCATTGGAGCAACAGGGCCTCTCAGCCATCAGCCAGACCCGTCTGGGTGATATCGCCTATCAGGAAATCGCCAATGCCATCATCAGCGGCGTGTTCAGGCCGGGGGACAAGCTGACGATCCGCGGCATTGCCGACATGCTTGAGATCAGCTCGACCCCGGTCAGGGATGCGATCAACCGGCTGTTGCTGGAGGGCGCGCTGGAACAGCGCGGGCCGCGTGACATCCGCGTGCCGCTGATCACCTGCGACAGCTATCGCGAGATCGCCGATATCCGCGGCGAACTGGAAGGGCTGGCCGCCGCCCGCGCCGCCGAACGGCGCAGCGACGCGGACCTGGAGGCATTGCGTCTCAACATCGAGGAAAACGAGCAGGCGATCCGCAACAAGGACTGGCAAAACGCGATCCGGCTGAACAAGCAGTTCCATTTCGCGCTGGCCGAGATGGCCCGGATGCCGGTTCTGATAGGGCTTCTGAACGGGCTATGGCTTCAGATCGGGCCGCCGATCTCATCCTTTTACAACCGGGGCGGGCGCAACATGATCGACCATCATCATGCCGTCCTCGAGGCGATCCGCCTGCAACACCCGGATGAGGCGCGCCGCCATATCGCCCACGACATCGCCAGTTCGGTCGAGAACATCATCGCCCATATCAGTGCCTCGACAGGCGATGGCGATACCACCTGACACGGTGGCGCGGCAGGCTCAGACGTGCTGACCGCCGTTGATGTGGATTTCGCTGCCATTGACGTAGGACGCCTGCCCGCTGGCGAGGAAATAGACCACTTCGCTCACTTCGCGGGGCAGGCCCAGACGGCGCATCGGGACCAATGTCTCGACCAGTTCATCGGTGCCCGGAGACAGGATCGAGGTTTCGATCTCACCCGGCGCGACCGCGTTCACGCGGATGCCCTGATCGCCCAGTTCATGCGCCAGTTCGCGGGTCAGCGCCGACATCCCGGCCTTTGAGATCGCATAGGCGGCCCCGGCAAACGGGTGCACGCGGTGTGCTGCGATGGATGACACGTTGACGACCGCGCCCTTGGCGGCGCGCAGCGGCTCCAGCAATTCACGGCAGAACAGATAGGGCGCGACCAGATTGACATGCTGCACGGTCAGAAAGGTCTCAAGCGGAGTATCGCACGCGCCCATGCGCTTGCCCTCGGGGGTGCGCGGCGAGATGCCGGCATTGTTGACAAACGCATTCAGCCGCCCGTCCGGCAGGTGCTGTTTCAACTCCTCCGCGGCGCGCCGGATCGAGTCGGCATCGGCCAGATCGGTTTCGATATGCTGAATCAGCCCCTCGGCCCAAGGGCATTTGTCGGAAAACGGGGTCCGGGCAAGGGTGAAGACATCCCAGCCGTTCTTGTAGAATTGCTGCACGATGGCGTGGCCGATCCCGCGGCTGGCCCCGGTGACCGCGACCACCGGCTTGGGCCCCGCGCCGCCGTTGCCATTGCCTTGATGGACCGGACAGGTGGTGTCGGATTTATCCTGCTGCATGTCTGTCTCCCCTGACAGGATCGCGACGACCTATGTCGGTCAGTGGCCTGCAAAGATGCGCGCGTCGGCGGCATCAAAGGACAGGCGCGTTTCAGTGTCTACCGCACAGTTCAGAACCGGGCTTCCGGCGCCGATCCGGGCGCGGAACACCTCGCCCGATCTGGTTTCGAAGACCATGATCGCATCGGCACCATAATAGATCTTTTCGACCAGACGGGCCGGAATGCCCGATCCATTGGCGGTTTCGGCCGCGTCCACACGCACCCTTTCGGGGCGCACCATCAGCGTGGCTTTGTCCCCCGGCGCAAGGCCGGTATCGACCGCCGTGCCCGTGATCTGAACGCCGCCCGCCACCTCGAGCGTGGTTGCGCCCTGCGCGTTCTGGCGGACCTGACCGGGCAGCATGTTGGCCTCACCGATGAAGGACGCGACAAAACGGTTGGCGGGGTGTTCATAGATGCGCGCGGGGGGGTCGATCTGCTGGATGCGCCCGTCATTGAAGACCGCCACGCGGTCCGACATGGTCAGCGCCTCGCCCTGATCATGGGTGACGAACACCATGGTGATGCCCAGATTCTCGTGAATGTGGCGAATCTCGATCTGCATTTCCTCGCGCAGTTTCTTGTCCAGCGCGCCCAAAGGTTCATCCATCAGCACCAGCGACGGGTTGAACACCAGCGCACGCGCCACCGCGACGCGCTGTTGCTGTCCGCCCGACAATTGCTGCGGATAGCGGTCACCGAACTTGCCCAGCTGGATCATGTCCAGCACGCGCGCCACCCTTTCGGCGGTTTCAGCGCGGGGGGTCTTGCGCACCTTCAGCGGATAGGCCACGTTTTCGGCCACCGTCATATGCGGAAACAGCGCATAGTTCTGGAACACCATGCCGATGTTGCGATCAAACGGCGCGACCGAATTCAGCAGCTTGCCATCCAGCCGGATTTCACCGCCCGTGGGCGGCTCGAATCCCGCCAGCATCATCAGCGCCGTGGTCTTGCCCGATCCCGACGGCCCCAGCAGCGTGACGAATTCCCCCTTTT
>CAKSUL010000097.1 GCA_934501475.1 uncultured Roseovarius sp.
TCATGGGCGCCTTGCGGCTCTACCTGGACTTCATCAACATGTTCCTGATGCTGCTGCGCCTGTTCGGCAACCGCGAATAAACCCGCATATCAACGAATGCCAAAAAGGGCCGGTCATCGCGACCGGCCCTTTTTTCATGCCTGCATGGCAGAACTGCCCGCATAAAAAAACCGCGCCAGCACGGGCGCGGTTTCATGAACTCTCAGGTGGCGCAGATCTTACTTGATCTTGCCTTCCTTGTATTCGACATGCTTGCGCACGACCGGGTCATATTTGCGGATGACCATTTTCTCGGTCATGGTGCGGGCGTTCTTCTTGGTCACATAGAAATGGCCCGTACCCGCGGTCGAGTTCAGGCGGATCTTGATTGTGGTCGGCTTCGCCATGATGCGTTCTCCTGCGGCGGATGGAGTGCCATCCGTGAATTCGTCTTGAAGCCTGCTTTTAGCGACGCCCCGCCCCGAGTCAACCGCGTTTATTCAAAAACCGCCCCCAACCACGATTTTGCGCAGCCGATAAAAAGACCGGCGTGACTGCACGGACATGGCCATCTCGTCCTCAGCAGGTTGCAACGTGACGCGCCTCATCCCATCCTGCGCTTGCCGCGGCGCCGGAATTGGATATTTGGGGCAAGAAGAAGGGAAAGGCGGCGCCCTTTCTTCTGGCCAGAAATATCCTCGCCGAAGGCAAGGACTCTCTTGTTCGGGGATCTGAAATGCGCGGAAGGCCTGTAAGCCGGATTCTGTCCCGGGGACTTGCGCCCCCATGGATGGCCATTCATCTAAAGACGCTGTTACCAGCGCCCCTCTGGCTGCCAACCCGGATCGCCGGGCCAAAACATGCCTGCGGTGGTTTCCCGAACCTGGGTCCAGGACCTTTCCGCGCGCGATCCCTATTTGGCATTGCTCCCGGTGGGGCTTGCCGTGCCGGTCCGGTTGCCCGTCCCGCGGTGGGCTCTTACCCCACCGTTTCACCCTTGCTTCCGACTGGCGGAAGCGGTTTGTTTTCTGTGGCGCTTTCCCTTGGGTTACCCCAGCCGGGCGTTACCCGGCACCGTCGCCTTGTGGAGTCCGGACTTTCCTCCTGGGCAGGCGGACCTGCCCAAGCGGCCATCCGGCCTTCCGCGCAACAGTGACCTAGTTACTCGGGGCGCTTTGGTCAACGGGAAAGCGGCGAGCAATATCGGCAATGATCGCGATATCGGTCTCATCCAGCGCGCCGCGCGCCCAGGGACGAAACCGAAGGCGCAGCGCCTTGAGCACCTCGGCATCGCTGAACTCATCCCCGTATCCGGCGCTGCTGGCCAGCGCGCGAAAGCGCCCCATATCCTGCGCGCCTGTCAGCGCCGTGTCCGGCCAGATCGCCAGACCCTGCCGCGCCAGCCTGCGCCAGTCAAAGCGCGGGCCCGGATCGTCCTTGCGATGCGGGGCCATGTCGGAATGCCCGATCACCCGCTCAGGCGGAATCCGCCAGCGCGCCATGATCCCGCGCATCAGCGTTTCCAGCACGCGCATCTGGCATTCGGGGAACGGGTGATTGCCCTGATTCGCCAGTTCGATCCCGATCGAGCGCGAATTGACCTCATCGACCGCGCCCCAGCGTCCCAGCCCCGCATGCCAGGCGCGCAGTTCCTCGGGCACCAGTTGCCAGACCCGCCCGCCTTCCGAGATCACGTAGTGGCACGACACCGCCGCCACCGGATCGCACAGCCGCTCGACCGCGTCCTGCGCGGTCAGCATATTGGTGAAATGCAGCAGCAGGATATCGGGAACGGCCCCGCCGCGCCGGGCGTCCCGGTTGGGCGACGGGTGCTGTTCGATGTGCAGGGGGGCGCAGTCAGGCACGGCCCGCCTCAGCCGTCCACCGCCTTGCGGAACGGGCGCGGATCCCAGCGGCAGGCATAGCC
The DNA here is from genome assembly GCA_934501475.1 of uncultured Roseovarius sp. GTDB lineage: Bacteria > Pseudomonadota > Alphaproteobacteria > Rhodobacterales > Rhodobacteraceae > Roseovarius. The sequence goes on from CAKSUL010000097.1 coordinate 1,907, forward strand.
ATCGCCATCCGGGTCAAGGCCGAGACGATCCCGCTCGGGGCCGCCCTTGTCCAGAAATTCGATCTGCGCCATGTCGGGTGATGTGTATTTGGCGCAATTGCGCACATAGCGCGCCTCTTTGCCGATTCCTGCGCGCCGATAGACCTGCGTGCCCATCGGGTGTTTGGTGCTCAGCGCATATTCGACGATATTGGGGCCACTGCCGCCGGTCCGGCTGGGCAGGGATTCGACTGCGGCGACCTGATATTCCTGGCGGTTGCGCGCGATGCGCGCCGCGTCGCTTTCGATCGTGCGACGCGAGTCGACCGCTTCGAAATCATTCTCATCCGAGATGCCCGCGGTGTTGACCGGCTCGGGGGCCGGATTGTCCGGGCTGGCATGGATCACCGGCTCACCCGAATTGGCGGCGATGTCGCGCTCATCGGTTGCATCCAGGACCGCGCGGGTATCGGCGGCAATCGAGCTGACGCTGTTGTCACTGCCATATCCATCGGCGCTTCTGCTGGCACTTGGCGTGCCATCAATGGGCAAGGATTCACTGCTGACCGCGTCGGGGGGCGGCAATGCATTGCCGGCCAGCGCCACGTCACGGGCCGCCTTTTCGGCCTGATAGCTTTGATAGTTGCCAAACCCCACGCCAGCGCCGGTATCGGGCCCGCTTTCCGGAATGGATGTGCCGCAGGCCGCAAGGGACACCAGGGCCACACCGCTTAAAATCAGACGCATTTTCTGTCCTGCTACATGCTCTCTTTTGCGGCTGCTTACCACCATTTTTCCGGTTTGGAAAGAAAACCGGCGGCGCGTTCCAGCGCGTAGGCGCAATTCAGCAGATCGCCTTCCTCCCAGGGCCGCCCGATCAGTTGCAGCCCCAACGGCAGCCCCTGCCGGTCCAGACCGGTCGGCACGGCGATGCCCGGAAGGCCCGCCAGATTGACCGTCACCGTGAACACGTCGTTGAGATACATCTGCACCGGATCGGCATTCGCCATCTCGCCCAGGCCGAAGGCGGCGGAGGGCGTGGCGGGGGTCAGGATCGCATCCACCCCTTTCGCGAAGACCTGATCGAAGTCGCGCTTGATC
>CAKSUL010000098.1 GCA_934501475.1 uncultured Roseovarius sp.
TGATCCTGAACGGCCCCAATCTGAACCTGCTGGGTCAGCGCCAGCCCGAAATCTACGGTCACACCACGCTGGCCGATATCGAGCGGCAATGCCGTGATCACGCGGCGGCACGCGGCACAAGCGTGGCCTTCGCCCAGAGCAACAGCGAAGGTGCGCTGGTCGACATGATCCAGGCCGCCAAAGGGGTGCATGACGGCATCATCCTGAACGCGGGGGCCTATACGCATACGTCGGTCGCGCTGCGTGATGCGATCAGCGCGGTCGGCCTGCCAGTGGTTGAGCTTCACCTCTCAAACATCTATTCCCGTGAGGAATTTCGCCATCACAGCCATATCTCGGCCGTTGCGATAGGGGTGATCTGCGGCTTTGGCGCAGCGGGTTATCCGCTGGCGATGGACGCGCTGCTGAACCATCTGGGGGCAGGATGAATGATCAGCACGCAGGATCTGAACGCATGGCTGAATGCCCCCACCATCGAGGAATTGTGGGATCTGCACACCAAACGCATGGACAGCTATGGGTTTGACCGCCTGATCTATGGCGCAACGCGGTTTCGCACCGCAACGTCGCTGGGCGATCCGGATGATTTTGTCGTGCTGACCAACCACGCGCCGGCCTATTCGGATGTCTTTATCGGCGAGGGGCTGTTCTTTCATGCGCCGATGGTCAGATGGGCGCTCAGCAATGACGGCGCCTGTTCCTGGAGCGTGCTGCGCGACATGATGACCTCGGACACCCTGACCGAGGGTGAGCGCAAGGTGATCGACTTCAACGCCTCGCACGGGGTCCATGCCGGCTATTCAATCAGCTTCCGTTCGGTATCGCCGCGCACCAAGGCGGCGATCGCGCTGACCGCGCGCGCGGAAATGCAGCAATCCGAGGTGGATGTGATCTGGGCGAAACATGGCGATGATATCCAGGTCCTGAATACCATCGCCCATCTGCGCATCATGTCCCTGCCCTATACCAACGACGCGCGCGCGCTGACCCCGCGCCAGCGCGAGGTTCTGGGCTGGGTCGGCGATGGCAAGACGACACAGGACATCGCGCTGCTGATGAACCTGACAACGGGCACGGTGGAAAAACATCTGCGCCTTGCGCGCGAGTCGCTGAGCGTGGAAACCACGGCGCAGGCGGTGCTCAAGGCCGCGTTTCAAAACCAGATTTTCATGATCGACATGTAACGCGCCGCGCGCCAGAACAGTGATCCGGCAGGGCCCGACCCCGCCTGGGTAAGGTTTTCCCTACTTTCGTGACGTCGCGTAAGGGTGCATTGTAGGGCAGTTCCGTGAGTGGTGGCCTTTTTGGCCCGGGAACGTCGGGTCATAATCCCAAATATTTACTTGGGCACTGTGACCTGCCGGGCAACCGGATGTCGGCAGTCGGACTGCATTTTCAGGATGACTGCCGGCGCTTCCTGGCCGACGTTTCTTATCCCTGGATGCGTTGGTTGCAAGCGGTGTCGCGCGAAACCGCGGCACCGTTTCACCATGTTCAGGCCCGCCGTTCGGGCGCAGATCGCCGGGCAATCCGGGCCGGGCGAGATCCAGCGGTGCAAGATTGCATTCACGCCCAAGCTTGGTAAAGCTGTGCGCCTTCCCGATCAGCCACATGAGAGGCGCCCGACGCAGCCGATGACAGACAGGAAAAACAACGACAAGGCGAAATCCAATCCGCTTGAGCGTTATATCAAGATGCTTGAGGCCGTCGCCAGCGCCCCGGACGGCATGACCGGCCCCGATCTGGCGCGGGTGCTGGATCTGGCGCGGGTGCTGGATCTGCCCAAATCCACCGTCGTGCGCCTGCTGGCCACGCTTGAGGCCTCTGACCTTTTGCGCAGCGGCGCGCGCAAGGGGCATTTCACACTGGGCGGGCGTCTGTTGCGGATGCTGCAATCGGACACTGGCTGGCTTGAGGTCGGGGGCAAGCGGACGCTGCAGACGCTTGTGCGCGACACCGGTGAGACCTGTTTCGTCGCCCGTCTGAATGGCGCGCTCGTGCAGTCGGTCATGCATGAAAGCCCGGATGCCAGCGTCGGGATCTATGTCGTGCCCGGCCATGTCCTGCCGCCCCATGTCACCGCGACGGGCAAGCTGCTAAGCGCATATCAACCCCCCGACATGCAGGCGGCGATCCTGGGCGACGGGGTGCTGACGCGCGCCTCGGGCGAGGTGGTCACGCGCGCCGCGCTGCAACAGGAGTTCGAGCAGATTCGCGCGCGCGGCCACGCCATCGAGGATGGTGAACATGTGCCCGGCCTTTACACGCTGGCGGTGCCGATCATCATATCGCCGGATCTGACACCGGTTTACGCGCTTGGGCTGACCGGATTGGCGGCGCGCATCCGCGAGCGGGCGATGGGCGAATTCCTGGGCAAGTTGCAAGGGGCCGCCGCCGACCTGGGCCGCGCCTTCGGCCCCTATCTGCATCGCTGATGGCCGGCGCTGACCTGTTCCGATTTCCGGTTCAACAAATCATTTAATGGATTGCGCATTCTTTGCTATAAAGGCCGGGGGCCGGCGGTTTCGCGGGCTTTCAAGATTTCCGACCATCAGCAAGGGAGAGATCAGAGCAATGCAGGACAGCAGGAAAGGCAGGGCAGCGGTCATCGGCAATGGTCTGATGGGGGTCGGAATTGCGCAGATCTTTGTGAT
>CAKSUL010000099.1 GCA_934501475.1 uncultured Roseovarius sp.
ATCCAGATATCGCATAATCAGTATTATGTAAATAACACAACATTAAGAATGTCATGTAAGCCACTCATACCAAAGTATACTCGACTTTCTCCGCTTCGAAACCGTTGCTGTCGATTTTGCAGGTCTGGTTTGTCGTCAGGCCCTTCTTGACATGCTCGTGCTTGAACTTCGGACATGTCGGCTCGCACAAGGCTTTACAAAATCAACTTCAGGTGAAGGTAATAGCACGCATTCCATCTACGCCTGCAAGGGAGACTGCGTCGTGACAATAACTGGAACCAGGCGCTACGGTGTTCTTGTCGCTGTGGTGGTACTTGCCCTGCTGTCGCTCTTTGGTCTGTTCTGGAGCGCATGGATGCTGATCCCTTTCATGTTGTTTGGCGCGCTGACCTTGCTGGGCATAAAAGACATTCGCCAACCCAGGCACGCGATCCTGCGCAACTATCCGGTTCTGGGCCATATGCGCTTTCTCTTTGAGGGCATCCGCCCCGAGATCCGCCAATATCTGATCGAGGCCGATCAGGACGAGGAACCCTTCAGCCGCGAGGCGCGCTCTCTCGTTTATCAGCGCGCCAAGGGGGTTGAGGACAGCCGCCCGTTCGGGTCGCGGATGCGGGTCTATGACGCGGGCTATTCCTGGGTCACGCATTCGGTTCATCCCACCCACCTGCCTGACACGGATTTCCGCACCACCATCGGTGGTCCGGCCTGTAAAAAACCTTACGAAGCATCGCTTTACAACATTTCCGCGATGAGTTTCGGCTCACTCTCGGCCAACGCCATTTCGGCGCTGAACAAGGGCGCGCAGATGGGCGGGTTTGCGCATGACACCGGCGAAGGCGGCATCAGCCGCTATCATCGCGAAGGCGGCGGCGATCTGATCTACGAGATCGGGTCGGGGTATTTCGGCTGCCGCAATGATGACGGCAGTTTCAACGTCGATAAATTTGCCCAGCAAGCCGAATCGGACCAGGTCAAGATGATCGAGCTCAAGCTGTCCCAGGGCGCAAAGCCCGGCCATGGCGGCATGTTGCCCGCCTCCAAGATCAGCGCGGAAATCGCGCAGGCGCGCGGTATCCCCATGGGCAAGGACTGTGTTTCTCCGGCCGCGCATTCGACCTTTACCACGCCTGTCGAGCTTGTCCGTTTTCTAGGACTTTTGCGTGAGAAATCAGGTGGTAAGCCGGTGGGCTTCAAGTTGTGCATCGGGCATCGCCGCGAGTTCATGTGCATGGTCAAGGCGATGCTGCAGGAAGGCATCGTGCCGGATTTCATCGTCGTGGACGGGGCCGAAGGCGGCACCGGCGCGGCCCCTGTCGAATTCGCCAATCATGTCGGGATGCCGCTGGTCGAGGGACTCAGCTTTGTGCACAACACCCTGCGCGGCGCGGGTCTGCGCCAGCAGGTCAAGCTGGGCGCGGCAGGCAAGGTCGTCAGCGCCTTTGACATTGCGCGCATGCTGGCCATCGGTGCGGACTGGTGCAATTCGGCGCGCGGATACATGTTTGCCATCGGCTGCATTCAGGCCCAGGCCTGTCACACCAATCGCTGCCCTGTCGGCGTCGCCACGCAGGACCCGCTGCGCCAGCGGGCGCTGGATGTGACCAACAAATCGTTGCGCGTCGCGCGTTTTCATCGCAACACGATGGCCGCACTTGGCGAGATGACCGGGGCCGCGGGGCTGGCCCATCCCGGTGATTTCCTGCCACGACATATCATGATCCGCCAGAGCGACGCGCAGATGGTGGTGGGCAGTGACGTCTTTCCCTATCTGGATGAGGGCTTCCTGTTGGCAACAGCGATCCCCGAAGGCCCCCTTTATGCCGATCTTTATGCCGATTATCGCGCCCGCTGGACCCGCGCCAGTGCGGAGAAATTCGCGCCGGACGATGCGCATTGAACCTGCGCACCTGACGGGCCGGTGCCTCGCGACTGTTCCCTGACAGGCCAATCGGCGCTATCTTCGTCTGATTGGAAAGAAGACCCGCCAGAAGAAGGAGTGCCACGCGATGCTGACCGTCTGGGGCCGCAAGACATCATCCAATGTACAGGCGCTGATGTGGTGCATTGCCGAACTGGACCTGCCTTGCACACGCCATGACATCGGCCACCGCTTTGGCGGCACGGATACCGACTGGTTTCAGGCCCTGAACCCGAATCGGAGCGTTCCGGTCCTGCAGGACGGAAGCGATCCGCCGCTTTGGGAAACCGGCGCGATCCTGCGCTATCTGGCAAACAGATATGGCGATGATCCGTTCTGGCCCCGCGACCTTGTTGCGCGAACCGATGTCGATCGCTGGGCGGAATGGTCCAAGATCAACATCACCGATGGCTTTACCGTGCCGATATTCTGGCGCGTCGCGCGCACCCCGCAAGATCGACGTGACCCCGACGCGATCCGTCAGGCCATTGATAAACTGGAACAAAAGCTGTCCATCGCCGAGGCGCGGTTTCAAAACCAGCGGTTTCTTGTCAATGACCATCTGACGCTGGCGGATATCCAGTTCGGCTCGACCCTGTTTCGCTATTACGACATCGACATCGCGCGCGCCGACTTGCCGAACCTGCGGGCCTATTATCAACGGC
>CAKSUL010000100.1 GCA_934501475.1 uncultured Roseovarius sp.
CGCGCAAGTCGAAGCCATCGAGGCGGCGCTGGTGGTTTGGCCGGTGGAACTGATGGCGCAGGCGGGCTGTGTGATCGAGGCCCCGCAGGACGCAGGGCTGGGCCCGATCGCGGCGCTGCACAGCCCCGAATACCTGACCTTCCTGCAAAACATCTATACCCGGTGGCGGCGAATCGAGGGCGCCGGCGAAGAGGTGATCCCCAATATCCACCCCGCCAACCGCACCGACAGCTATCCCAGATCCGCCGTCGGGCAGGCCGGATATCATCAGGCCGACACTGCCTGCCCGATCGGCCAGAACACATGGGAGGCGGCCTATTGGTCAGCGCAATCCGCGATCACCGGCGCCGATCTGGTCGCCGGCGGAGAACAGGCCGCCTATGTGCTGTCACGTCCGCCGGGGCATCACGCCTTTGGCGATCTGGCGGGGGGGTTCTGTTTTCTCAACAACTCGGCCATCGCGGCGCAGCGTCTGCTGGACAACGGGCTGCGCCCGGCGATCCTGGATGTGGATGTGCATCACGGCAACGGCACACAGGGCATTTTCTATGGCCGCGACGATGTGCTGACGGTCTCGATCCATGCCGATCCCGAACGGTTCTATCCGTTCTTCTGGGGCCATGCGCATGAGCGCGGGGCGGGGGCGGGCCTTGGCTATAACCTCAACCTGCCGCTGGCGCGCGGCACCGGGGATGACGCCTATCTGAAGGTGCTCGATCAGGCGCTGGCGCAGGTCGCGTCCTTCGGGGCGGATATGCTGGTGGTGGCGCTTGGGCTGGACGCCTATGAGGGCGATCCGTTCAAGGGGCTGGCGATCACCACGCCGGGTTTCGCGCGGATCGGCGCGGCGCTCAGGGGGCTGGGAATTCCGACGCTGTTCGTGCAAGAGGGCGGCTATCTCTGCGAGGAGCTGGGCCAGAACCTGACCGCAGTGCTGAGCGGGTTTGAACAAGCATGACAAAGGGGCAAGGACATGGCTGACATCATCGTGATCGGGGGCGGCATCGCGGGCATTTCGGCGGCGGCCGAACTGGCGGCCGGGGCCGATGTCACCGTGCTGGAAGGTGAGGCGCAGCTAGGCTATCACTCGACCGGGCGCTCGGCGGCGATTTTCATCCGCAACTACGGCAATGCCACGCTGCGCGCGCTCAACGCGCTGGCCGAGCCGGTTTTCATGGCCCCCGAGGGGATTTCGGACTCCAGCCTGCTGTCGCCAAGGGGCGAGTTGCTGATCGCCAACGAGGCTGAATTGCCCGATCTTGAGGCCTATATCGACGGGACCACCGGAACCGAACGCCTGACCGGGGCCGAGGCCGCCGAAATCGTGCCGATCCTGCGTCCCGAACTGATCGCCGGCGCGATGATCGAGCGCGACGCGCGCGACATCGACGTGGACCGGATGCTTCAGGGCTATGCGCGCCTGCTGAAATCGCGCGGCGGGCGCGTGGTGACCGGGGCCACTGTGACGCAGATCACCCGCGCCGACGGTCTCTGGCAGGTCAGCGCGGGCGGGCAAACCCACAGCGCGCCGATCCTGGTCAACGCCGCCGGGGCCTGGGCGGACAAGATCGCCGAACTGGCAGGCGTGGCGCGCACCGGATTGCAGCCCATGCGCCGCTCGGCGGCCCTCATTCCCGCGCCCGAGGGGCAGCCCTGCATGGAATGGCCGCTGTTCGGAACCGTCGCCGAAACCTGGTATTGCAAGCCCGACGCGGGCAAGCTCATGGTGTCGCCCGCGGACGAAGATCCGGTCGACCCGCATGATGCCTGGCCCGATGACATGGTGCTGGCCGAGGGGCTGCACCGCTTTGAACAGGCCGTCACGATCCCGGTCACACGGGTCGAACATAGCTGGGCCGGGCTGCGCAGCTTTACCCCCGATCGCACGCCGGTCGTGGGATATGCGGGCGATGCGGACGGGTTTTTCTGGCTTGCGGGGCAGGGTGGCTATGGCGTGCAGACCGCGCCCGCGCTATCACGCCTGTGCGCGGCACTGATCGCGGGCCACGCGCCGGCGGTGAATGCGCCGACACTGGCCGCGCTCAGCCCCGCAAGATTCACACGTTAACCTGAAAAGGACCACAGAATGTCAGAAATCAAACGTCTGCATGTCGGCGGCCGGATGAGCCAGATCGTCATCAACAATGGCACGATCTATCTTGCCGGTCAGGTCGGCAAACCCGGGGAAAGCGTCGCCGACCAGACACGCACCTGCCTTGAAAACATCGACGCCTTGCTGGCCGAGGCCGGATCGGACAAGACCCGCATCCTGCAAACGACGATCTGGCTGGCGGACATGGCCGACTTTGCGGAAATGAACGCGGTCTGGGACGCCTGGGTGCCCAAAGGCCACACACCGGCCCGCGCGGCAGGTGAATCCAAGCTGGCCACTCCGGACTACCGGGTCGAATTCATGGTCGTCGCGGCGCAAGCCTGACCGACGCATATCCCATCAGCGCCTCATCTAGCAGAGGCGCTGATGATCCTTGCCACGTATTTCGTCCGAAATAATATCCCGAGCAGAAAAGAGCGCATTGGGTCGGCAGGCGGTTATATCCAG
>CAKSUL010000101.1 GCA_934501475.1 uncultured Roseovarius sp.
GCCGGCGGTCTCGATCTCGCCGACTTGTCGGAAACGTCGCTTACGGCCGCGCGCTACCCGAAATACGACAATCAGATGTTCATGATCCCCATGGATCTCATGAGCCTGCAGCCGGAAATAAACATCGATCACGTTCTGGCCGCTGGCCTCGACCCGAATTCATTTCCGACGAACGGAGACGAACTGCTGACCTGGGCGAAGGCCTTGACGCAAATCGCCGGCAACAAGGTCACCCGCTCCGGCATCATGATGACAGGCTCGGGCGTACAGCCGACCGTGACCTGGGGTATCGTGGCCGAGCAGATGGGGTTTGAACGGGCAAGTGCAGACCTCAAGACCGCTTGCGTCAATCCGGAAGCCGGCATCAAGGCCATGGAATGGATCCTCGCGCTGTTCGATGAACACAAGGTTTCGACGCGCGACGTCACGGATCGTTACAAGGCGTTCGGAACCGGTGAGGGCTCGATCTTCTGGACCGGCCCATCCTTCAGCGCCAGCAGGCAGTTCAGCGGGCTGGCGATCAGCGTGCCGACCCGGATCAGGGGCAGCCCCTCGGCCACTTGAAGGTGCAGTTGCGGCTGATAGGACAGCGCCAGATCGGCCTGCCCGGCGGCGACCATCTTGGGCGGCGCGGTGGGGTCGGCGGGGGCGATGATGGTGACATCCAGCCCCTGATCGGCGAAATAGCCGCGCTCCTGCGCGATCACCACGGGGCCGTGATTGGGATTGATGAACCAATCCAGAATCAGCGTCATCTTGTCATTGGCCAATGCGGGCGCGGCGGTGACCAGCAGGCCAAGCGCGAGGGCAATCAATCTCATGTCATCATCTCCTTATGCATCCACGTGGTCGCAATCGCGGTGAAAGAAGGAAATGTGGCGCTGTTCTCTGGCGGCCGACATGCTCCGTTCCCTCCGCCGGTATTGACCGGATCAGGTTCGATGGGTCGGCGCGATGCCTCTCAGCCCTGTGTCAGAGCACCCCAACGGATACCCACAGTCCTAGCGCGGCGGGCGGCCATCGGCAAGGGGACTCAGCGAATGGGCGGTTCTGTCACGGTCATCGCCGCGCTGATCGTGGCCAGATGCGCGCGCATCGCCCGCGCGGCGCTGTCGTGATCGGCCTCAGCAATCGCGCGCACCACCGCCATGTGCTGATCGCTGTGCCCGACGCGGAATTCATCCACCCCAAGGCGGCGATAGGCGCGATCCCACTGGCGCTGCCATTGCGCGCGCCGCCGCGTGCCCGACAGATAGCCCAGCAGGCCGATCAGCACCGGATTGCGCGCCACGCCGGCAAGGGCCAGGTGAAAGGCGTCATCGGCCTGTTCACAGGCGGCGCGGTCGCGCGCGGATCGCCCGGCCTGCACCTTTTGCGTCAGGTGGATCACATCCTCGGGTGTGGCCCGCTGGGCGGCCGCCGCCGCGACCGCCGGCTCCAGCAGCACCCGCGCCTGCATCAGGTCAAGCGGCGTCGCCCCTTCGATCAGCAACATGTCGCGGATCGGCAGATGCGCCGGGCGCGGCCCGCGAAAGGTGCCCTGACCCACATGGCGCCAGATTTCGCCCTGCCGTTCCAATTGCCCAAGCGCCGCGCGCAAGGTGGCGCGGCTGCACCCGATGGCGCAGGACAGGGCGCGCTCGGACGGGAGGCGGTCACCGATATCGGGGGCGACATCGGCCAGTCGGGCGGTCAGGCGGGCAAGGGCATCGGCGCGGTTCATTGCGCATATCTAGACCAATTTGCAGACCAATGACAGGGCGTGCCATAGAGCGCGCAGAGTTCATTGCGGGGGCCGCGACAGATGACGGATATTTTAGTGCTGTGCACCGCCGGCTTTGCGGCGGGGGTGCTGAATGCGGTTGCGGGCGGGGGCACGTTTCTGACCTTTCCCGCGCTGGTCTGGGTCGGGATTCCGCCGGTATCGGCCAATGCCACCGCCACGCTGACTGCGGTGCCGGGCTATATCAGCAGCGCCTGGGCGTTTCGCCGCGACCTGCGCAGCCAGGGCAGCCTGGGCCTGCGCGCCGTGTTCGCGGCCTCGGTTCTGGGCGGGCTGATCGGGGCGCTGTTGCTGTTGATGACCACGGATCAGGCGTTTTCGGGCATCGTGCCATGGTTGCTGCTGGTGGCGACGGCGCTGTTTGCGGCGGGGCCAATGGTGATGCGCCAGTTGCACAGCAGGGGGATCGGTGTCGCGGGGGTGGTGCTGTCGGTGCTCGCCTTTGTGGCGGTGTCGATCTATGGCGGGTATTTCAACGGCGGTCTGGGGATCATGCTTTTGGCGACGCTGGGCGTGCTGGGCTATAGCGATCTGCACGCGATGAACGGCCTCAAGAACCTGTTGTCGGCCATCTTGTCGGTCACGTCGGCCATCACCTGTGTGGTTGCGGGGCTGATTGCGTGGGACGTGGCGCTGCCGATGGCGGTTGCAACGGTCACGGGCGGCTATGCGGGCGCGTTTTACAGCCGCA
>CAKSUL010000102.1 GCA_934501475.1 uncultured Roseovarius sp.
GGGTCGGATCAATTATCGGTTCAAATAGGGCGAAGCACTGCTTCGCCCCGTGCGGGAAGGCGTTGCGCCGCTGGCGCAATGTGGCCGCACCCCGTCTCAAAGCCGGGTGCTGAAATGACGCCATCCCCCACGACTTCCCCCAGACTCATCCTCGGATCGGGTAGCCCGCGCCGGCGCGAGCTGTTGGCGCAGATCGGCGTTGTCGCCGATGAGGTGCGCCCCCCCGATATCGACGAGACCCCGCTCAAGGGGGAACTGCCGCGCCCCTATTGCGTGCGCATGGCGCGTGAAAAGGCGCTGGCGGTCGACGCGGGTCCGGATGATCTGGTGCTGACCGCCGATACCACCGTTGCGCTGGGGCGGCGCATATTGGGCAAACCCGCGGATGCGGGTGAGGCGGCGCAGTTCCTGCTGGCCCTGTCGGGGCGCAGGCATCGCGTGATCACGGCAATTGCCCTGCGCAAGGGCGATCGGCTGTGGCAGCGTGACGTGGTCACCACGGTGCGCATGAAACGGTTGTCGGACAGCGAACTGAACGCCTATCTTGCCACCAATGATTGGCAGGGCAAGGCCGGCGGCTATGGCATTCAGGGGCCGGCGGGGGCATTGATCCCGTGGATCAGCGGCTCATTCACCGCGGTCGTGGGCCTGCCCCTGACCGAAACGGCAAACCTGTTGCAGGCCGCCGGATACATCATCGGAGAGAAGCCATGAAAGGCAGCACAATCGCGCTGGACCATCTGAACGGGGCCGAATCGGCGGCGCTGCTGGTCGATGGCATCCTTCAGGATCTGCTGATCGACACCGATCAGCCGCGCCCCGGCACGATCTATCGCGCCATTGCCGACCGCCCGGTCAAGGGGCAGGGCGGCATGTTCCTGCGCACGCCGGACGGCGCCGCCTTTCTGCGTCAGGTCCGCGGGCTGGCCCCCGGTCAGGCAGTTCTGGTGCAGGTCACCGGGTTCGCCGAGCCGGGCAAGGCCCTGCCGGTCACGCAGAAACTCATCTTCAAGAGCCGCCATGTGATCGTGACCCCCGAGGCGCCGGGGCTGAACATCTCGCGCAGTATCCGTGATGAGGTGCGCCGCGATGCGCTGCTTGAGATCGCCCATGAGGCGATGGAGGGCGCGGCGATGGGGCTGATCCTGCGCTCCTCCTGCGCTGCGGCCGGGGACGATGCCATCGCGGGCGACATCCGCGCCATGGTCGATCTGGCCGCCGCCGTGATGCAGGACACCATTGGCGAGGCCGAGACCCTGACCGAAGGCGACAGCCCGCACCTGCTGGCGTGGCGCGACTGGGATTGCACGGCCGAGGTCGTGACCGAGGACGGATCATTCGCCCATCTGGGCGTGCTCGATCAACTGCACCTGCTGGAAAGCTGCGAAGCGCCCCTGCAAGGCGGCGGGTCGATCTTTATCGAGCCGACGCGCGCGCTGATCGCGGTCGATGTCAACACCGGTGGCGATGCCTCCCCCGCCGCCGCGCTCAAGGCCAACATCGCCATGGCGCGCGAATTGCCGCGTCAGTTGCGGCTGCGCGGCCTGGGCGGGCAGATCACGCTGGACCTGGCCCCGATGGCCAAGAAGGACCGCCGCCAGTTCGAAAACGCGCTGCGCGCGGCGTTCAAGGCCGATACGATCGACACCGCGCTGGTCGGCTGGACGCCGCTTGGCCATTTCGAGCTGCAACGCAAACGCGACCGCCTGCCGCTGACAGGGCGCGCGCAATGAGCTGCCCGATCTGCCGCAAGAAGACCGTCGCAGCGTTTCGCCCATTCTGCTCGAAACGCTGCGCCGACATTGATCTGGGCAAATGGCTGACCGGCCAGTATGCCGTTGCGTCCAACGACCCCGAGGACCAGGAAGAAGCCGAAGCCGCCGCCGAGCTGGCCCGCGCCGAACGCCCCGAAAAACTGCAGTGAAATAATTCCCAAACCCTCTGGACACCATGTCAACCCTCGCCTAGAACGCCTTCACCCTAACGCGTGATGCGTTCCCGATGCCCGGGTAGCTCAGGGGTAGAGCAGTGGATTGAAAATCCTCGTGTCGGTGGTTCGATTCCGCCCCCGGGCACCATTATTTTTTGCATTTCCCTTCCAGACAGCCAGTAAAATAAGGGATTTCCATGATTTAAGCCGTCCGTAAGTGCCGACTTGCTACAGAATTTGCTACAGGATTCGCTACGAGGAGCATCTTCGGGTATGGAAAAAAGTGGCATTGGAGTCCCAGCTTCGCAAGCGGTGGCCGGGTTTCACCTGCCAGGTCGGCGCGTGATCTTAGACTTCTTCCCCGAATGTGATCGGTTAGGTG
>CAKSUL010000103.1 GCA_934501475.1 uncultured Roseovarius sp.
AATCAGGACCGCCTGACCCAGGCGCGCGAGAATGTCGCCACCGGGCTGCGCCAGTTCTCGGACCGCGCCGCCATCACCGCTGCCGATGCAAAAGCGGCGCTGGAGAGGCTGACACTTTCGACAGAGCTAAAGGATGCGGCCGGCAGCGACATCGTGATCGAGGCCGTGACCGAGGACATCCCCCTCAAGCGCCGGATCTTTGCCGATCTCGATCGGATCTGCGCGCCCGACTGCATCCTTGCCTCGTCCAGCGGACAACCGGCCTCGGCGCTGACCGAGGGCGTGACCCATGTCGAACGGGTGGTCGCGGCGCATTTCTGGTTTCCCGCGCCGCTGATCCCCGTGGTCGAGGTCTGCCCCAGCCCGAAAACCGATCCCGACGTCGTGCGGCGCACGATGGAGATCCTGCGCGCGGTCGGCAAGGATCCGGTCGAGATGAAAAAGGAGTTGCCGGGCATGATCGGCAACCGCATCCAGTTTGCGATCCTGCGCGAGGCATGGGCGCTCTGGGCGTCGGGCGCGGCGGACGCCGAGGCGATCGACACGGTGGTGAAAAAGACGCTGGGGCGGCGGTTGGGTATCACCGGGCCGCTGGAATCCGCCGAACTGGGCGGGCTGGCGACGCTGCATTCCTTTGCCGAATCGCTGCTGCCCCATATTGATGCGCGCCCTGCCCCCGACCCGAAAGTGACGGCGCTGGTGCGCGAGGGCGGCGGCGCGCAAGGCACGCATGACTGGTCGAAACGCGATGGCGACGCCCTGCGCGGCGCGCGCGTGGATGAACTGTTTCGCTGGCTGGACAAGGACGCGGCGGGCAAGGACGCGGCGGGCAAATCCTGACGCCGATCGCCGCGTTCAGGATCACCGCACAGGGCGGTTGCGCGCGCTCACGGGTTGCAGCGCCATCGCCTCGGGGGCCGCATGCGGGGCGCCATGGATCGCCCAATCCAACGCCACTTGCCCGATCACCGGGGCAAGCTGGATACCATAGCCCCCGGCCCCGGCGGCGGTGATCAATCCCGGCTCGCCGATATCCAGCGGGCCGACCAGCGGCAGACCATCCGCCGACACCGGGTATAGCCCGGCCCAGCCCCGACCCAGCCGCGCCCCGGGCAGATCGGGCAGCCGCTCAAGCAACAGCTCGGCCAGATATTCGCGCGACGAGTCCGAGCATTGCTGGATGTAGTCATCCGGGTCTTCGGCCTCCGGCGACATCACCTGATGGATCTCGGAGATCAACTCGCCCGGTTTGTCATGGCGAAAGTTCAGCCCGGTGCCCTGCCCGTCGATCATGTCCATCACCATCGGCATCACGTATTCGAGCGGCCGATCCAGCAGGATCGTCAACGCCTCATGCCGTTCGGGGTGGATATGCAGGATCTGGTCGAACATCGCGGCCACCTGCGGCGCCCAGGCCCCGGCCGCATTCACCACGATGTCACACCCGATCGCGCCCCTGGACGTGTCGAGGCGATATCCCCCCGGCACGCGCGCGCCCCCTTGCAGGCGGCAGAACTGGCGCAGCGTGCCGCCCTTTGCCCGCAGCGCATCGCCCAGAAACATGCACAGCTCATGAGGGTCCAGAAACCCGTCGTCGGGGCCGAAAATCCCCCCGGCCAGCCCCTCGGGGTTGATATGGGGCACCAGCGTGCGCAGCGCATCGGCGGGGTAGATGCGCGCGCAAAATCCCGCCTCCTGCTGCATCGCGCGTGAGGTTTCAAGCGCGTCCATCTGCGCGTCGGTGCGCGCCAGGCGCAGATAGCCGATATGGTTGAACCGCAGGCCACGCCGCTCCCATGCGCGAAATTGCGGGATCGCGTGGCGGCGCAGCAGCATCTGGAACGGGTCGGTCATCTGCGTGCCCACCACCCCGACCGAGCGCCCGGAGGAACCAGAGCCGATGGCGTCCGCCTCGATCACCGTCACGCGCGCTCCGGCCTCGCATAGCGCAAGGGCCGTGCACAGGCCGATGGCGCCACCACCGATCACGGCAACATGGGGCTGGCGGGTCATGGGCTGTCCTCTCATCGCGCGCGCGGGTGTGGTATGTGGGATGCGCCTATCGCGTCATGATCGTGTGGCTTTGTTCGCGCAGGAACTGGGGCAGATACCACGTGCCCAGCCCGCCCTTGCCGCCCAAACCGGTGCCTTTCCAGCCGCAAAACGGCTGACCGCCCGGCCATGCGCCCGTGGTCGCCCCCGAGGCCCGGTTGGCAT
>CAKSUL010000104.1 GCA_934501475.1 uncultured Roseovarius sp.
GGCTGAAAGGGGGCGATGATGCCTGAGATCGACCTCATCATCGTCGGTGCCGGCCCATCGGGCATGTCGGCTGCGCGCATGGCGGCCGATGGCGGTCTGCGCGTCTTGCTGCTGGACGAACAGGCGCAACCCGGCGGGCAGATCTATCGCAATGTCGGCCAGAACCGGGCGTCGCGCGGCTGGCTGGGCGCGGAGTATGCATCCGGCGCGCGGCTGGTCGATGCGCTGGATCATCCGCGCGTCACGGTGGAATCCGGCGCGACGGTCTGGCGGCTGGAGGCGGGGCCGCGCGTTGTCTGGTCACGGGGTGGCGCCAGCCATATCGCGGCGGCACCGCACGTCCTGCTGGCGGCTGGCGCGCAGGAGCGGCCCGCGCCGTTTCCCGGCTGGACGCTGCCCGGCGTGATGAGTGCAGGCGCCGCGCAGATACTGATGAAGACCGCAGGAATGCTCCCGCGGGACGCCGTTTTGGCAGGCTCGGGTCCGCTTTTGTACCTTGTCGCGGCGCAGATGATCGACGCTGGACACCCGCCAAAGGCGCTGGTCGAGACGCAGACGATCCGCAAGATGCTGCGCGCCCTGCCGTATCTGCCCAAGGCGATGTTTGCGGCGGGAACGCTTTGGAAAGGGCTTGGCCTCATCCGCAAGATCCGCGCGGCGGGGGTGCAACGATACAAGGCTGCGTCAGATTTCAAGGCAACATCCGACGCAAGCGGCACGATCCATTTCTCCTTTCGTTCCAAAGGCCACCAGCAAAGCCTGACCTGCGCCCTTTTGCTGACGCATCAGGGTGTGATCCCCTCCAGCCATATCAGCCGTGCTGCGGGCATCGCGCATGAATGGAACGCAGCGCAGGTGGCCTTTCAGCCGGTCCGCGACATCTGGGGTGCCACCGATCACCCCGGCCTGCATGTGGCCGGTGACGGGGCGGGCATCGGCGGCGCCGAGGCTGCGGCGGCATCAGGGGAGTTGGCGGCGCTCGGCATACTGCACGCCGCGGGGCGCATCAGCGCCGATACGCGCAACCAGCGGTCGGCAACTGCCCGCGCGGCGCTGTTCCGCGCGCGCGCCATCCGCCCCTTTCTGGACGCCGCATACCCACCACCGGCCGAGTTTCTGTCGCCTCACGATGAAACCATTTTCTGCCGCTGCGAAGAGGTGACGGCCGGTGCGATCCGCCAGGGCATGAGCGAGGGCGCCCAAGGCCACCGACAGATCAAAACATCATTGCGCGTTGGCATGGGCGCGTGCCAAGGTCGCATGTGTGACGCCACCGTGCGTGGTATCTTGAGCGATGGCAAAACATCTCGGATGGGTCGGATTGCATCACCAAGGGCACGCTCGCCCATCAAGCCGATCGCCTTGGGCGAGCTGGCAGGTTTGACCTACGACCAGGAGGAAGCTTCATGAGCGATCCCGCAGCATTGAAAATCGAAGACCTGCACAAGAGCTTCGGCAATCATGAAGTCATCAAGGGTGTTTCGATGAAAGCGCAGAAAGGCGAAGTCATCGCCATTCTGGGGGCATCCGGCTCGGGGAAAAGCACGTTCCTGCGCTGCATCAACCTGCTTGAGACGCCCGACTCCGGCGAGGTCTGGCTGGCAGGCGAAAAGATGCGGATGACGCGGAACCGCCGCGGCGAAACCGTGCCCGAGGATATCCGGCAGGTCGAACGCATGCGCGCGCGTCTGGCCATGGTGTTCCAGAGCTTCAACCTCTGGTCGCATATGACCGTGATGGAAAATGTGCTGGAGGGGCCGCTTTACGTGCAGAAAATCCCCAAGGCGGAAGCGCGCGAAAAGGCAAAGGCCCTTCTGGACAAGGTCGGGCTGTCGGACCGAGCAGATTACTATCCGGCGCATCTGTCCGGCGGTCAGCAGCAGCGCGTCGCCATCGCGCGGGCCTTGGCGATGGACCCCGATGTGATGCTGTTTGACGAGCCGACCTCGGCCCTCGATCCCGAACTGGTGGGCGAGGTGCTGGGCGTGATGCGCGATCTGGCCGATGAGGGGCGCACGATGCTGGTCGTCACGCATGAAATGGGCTTTGCGCGTGACGTATCGACCAAGACCGTATTCCTGCACAAGGGCGAGATCTGCGAGGAAGGCCCGCCGGCGCAGCTGTTTTCCAACCCGCAAACCACCGAATTTCAGGCGTTTCTATCGCGCATGAATTGACTGTCCAACATGAGGAAAGGACCAACAATGATCCG
>CAKSUL010000105.1 GCA_934501475.1 uncultured Roseovarius sp.
CTGGGAGAGATGGGCAAGCGGCCGGGGTAACACCCCTTGGGCCGCTTTTTTCATGGCTCGCTCGTGCGGACAGGCACACGAGGGCAGGGCAATTCAGGTATGACGATCGACTTTAATCCGGGCAGCGATGCACCGGAGGGGCCCTTTAAGGTCCCACCCGCGATGGATGTGGTGTCCATCGCGGATGAACTGTTTCAGTCCTATGCTGCGGATCTGACGCGTTTGAGGCGGCAGATCCAGGCGGGAGAGACCGAAGAACTCAGGGAATCTGCAAAGCTGGTTCGCGACCTTCGGGCCGCGACGCAGCTTGTACTGGAGGAAAGGAACCGCGTTGACAAGCTTCGCAAGGACATTGCCGGAAATGTCGGGGCAGGCGTACTCGACCTTGACGCAGCAAGAGATGAGATCGGGCGCCGCCTGGCTTGCCTGCGCCGCGCCGCAGCAGGTTGACGCGTTTCTGGGCAGCCTGAGCGAGAACGCGCTGGCGGCGCTGCCGTGGCTGTTCGAGTTCTGGGCGCTGCCCCATCAGCTGCCACCTGCGGGTGATTGGAAGAGCTGGGTCATCATGGGCGGTCGCGGCGCAGGCAAGACCCGGGCCGGTTCCGAATGGGTCCGCCGTCAGGTCGAAGGCGCGACACCTGAAACGCCGGGCCGCGCGCGGCGGGTGGCGCTGGTCGCCGAGACCTTTGATCAGGGGCGCGATGTGATGGTCTTTGGCGATAGCGGGATCATCGCCTGCTCACCCCCCGACCGTCGCCCGACATGGGAGGCAACGCGTCGCCGGCTGGTCTGGCCGAACGGGGCGGTCGCGCAGGTCTTTTCCGCGCATGAGCCCGAGGCGCTGCGCGGTCCGCAATTCGATGCTGCCTGGGCTGATGAGTTGGCCAAATGGAAAAAGGCAGAGGACACCTGGGATATGCTGCAATTTGCCCTGCGTCTGGGCGAGCATCCGCAGCAGGTCGTCACGACGACACCGCGCAATGTCGGCGTGCTGAAGGGGATCTTACGCAATCCCTCGACAGTCACGACCCATGCGCCGACCGATGCGAACCGCGCCTATCTGGCCGAGAGCTTTGTTGCCGAAGTTGAGACGCGCTATGCCGGAACGCGGCTGGGACGCCAGGAGCTGGAGGGGCTGCTGCTGGATGATGTCGAGGGTGCGCTCTGGACCACGGCGATGGTGGAAGGTGCGCGAATTGAGGCCCTTCCCGCGTTGGACCGTATCGTTGTTGCGGTCGATCCCGCGGTGACGGGGGGCAAGGGCAGCGATGAATGTGGCATCGTGGTCGCAGGCGTGGTTCAGTCGGGCGAACCCAAGGATTGGCGCGCCTATGTGCTTGAGGATGCCAGCATTCGCGGCGGTCCGACCGACTGGGCGCGGGCGGCACTGGATGCGATGGCGCGCTTTGGCGCCGAGCGGCTGGTGGCCGAGGTCAATCAGGGCGGCGATCTTGTCGAAAGCGTAATACGCCAGATCGACCCGCTGGTCCCCTTCCGGGCGCTGCGGGCGGGGCGCAGCAAGGGCCTGCGGGCCGAGCCGGTCGCCGCGCTTTATGAGCAGGGTCGGGTGCGCCATGCGCGCGGCCTTGGTGCGCTGGAAGACCAGATGTGCCGCATGACGGTTCACGGCTATGCCGGGCGCGGCTCACCCGATCGGCTGGACGCGCTGGTCTGGGCGATCCACGAGCTGATGATCGAACCCGCCGGCCAGTTTCGCAGGCCGCGACTGCGCGGCCTATAGGCCGCAGGACATATCAGGCGCTGTAT
>CAKSUL010000106.1 GCA_934501475.1 uncultured Roseovarius sp.
GCACGATGCTCTCATCGGTTCCATTGATCCGGGCGGCGGCGGGCGGGGCGGTCATGTCGCCGCCATTGCCAGCGATCCAGCCCAGCAGTCGTGCACTGTCGAAATCATCCATGCGCGCCGCGCCGTCACCAGCAAGGCCCAGCCCGGACAGCGCCGAACGCCCGCGCGCATCAAAGGCCATGACGATGACACAATCCTGCGCGCGCAAGCCGGTGAACGACAAGAGATCGCCCGCCGCCATGTCAAGACACGCCGTGTCCCGGGGGGCGATCAGCCGGTGATCCGCCAATGGCTTGACAAAGCCCGGAAATGAGCGCGCCGGCGTGGTGAACCCGATATTGCTGAGCGTGTGGATGACATTGCTATGGAGCACGGGAAATACCTTGAATCAGGAATGAAACCAGTTACAATACTTTTGTAACCAGTTACATATGTCAAGAAATTTCTATTTCCGAATGAAAGATTCTGAGTCCATGACGACAAGCGGTAAAAAAAGGGCCAATTTGCGGGACGTTGCCGGGATGGCGGGGGTTTCGGTGGCCACTGTCTCGCGGGTTCTGAATTCGCCCGAAACGGTGGCGGACCGCACCCGTGCCCGCGTGCAGGCCGCCATAGATGAGCTGCGCTTTGTGCCAAGCGCCGCAGCGAGGGCGATAAATTCAGGACGCACGCGCATCGTGGGCGCGTTGATTCCGACGCTGGACAATGCGATTTTCGCGCGGTTTCTGGATGCGGTCGAAAAGCATCTGGCGCCGCATCAACTGTCGCTGATCGTGGCCACCACCAATGGCGACACCGCGACCGAGCGGCAAAAGGCGCAGAACCTTGTCGATATCGGCGCCGAAGGGTTGATCGTGTCGGGCATCCATCACAGCCAGGATTTTCTGGATCTGGTAGCCAGGAACCAACTGCCCGTCATCGTGACATCCTATTTCGACGCACAGTATTGCCTGCCGACGATCGGCTATGACAACCATGTTGCTGCCAGTGTCGCCGCGGCGCATCTGCACGAGCTTGGCCATACCGAAATCGCGGTGATTCATGGGCCGCGCCACAGCAATGATCGCACCAGCGCCCGCATTGCCGGGCTCGAGGCGGCGGGTCTGATGACGAAACTGGTCTTTCACGAGGTCGATCTTTCGATTGAAGGCGGGTGCAGCGCGGTTCGCGCGCTTGTCTCATCCGGCGAAAGGGTCAGCGCCATTCTGTGCCTGTCGGATGTTCTGGCCATGGGCGCGCTGTTCGAGCTTGATCGCGCAGGGCTGAAGGTGCCGCAGGATATGTCGGTGATGGGGATCGACGATTTGCCCGGATCATCCTTTACCGCGCCCGCCCTGACCAGCGTTCGTCTGCCGGTGCAGGAAATGGGGGCCCGGGCCGCCGCCGCGCTGGCCGCCTGGGTCGAACAGGGCCAGGTGCCCGAACCTGCCGCCCTGGCGTCGAATTTGGTGGTCAGGCAATCCACCGCAAGGAACCCGCGATCCCGACCCGGCGGCCCTGACCGTTAAGCGCATTGGCCGTATCAATGGCCAGGCCATGCGGCCATTCCTTTCATGTCGATCCTCAGGCGCCGCGCTCGTCGTGGGAGGTGGCGAGTATCGCGTCCGGCTCAGCGCCCGTTTGATCCATCTTCCTGAACG
>CAKSUL010000107.1 GCA_934501475.1 uncultured Roseovarius sp.
GATCGAGACCGCGCATGACGCGTCGGCGCGCATGTCGCCGCTGGCCGATCTGCATCCGTTTCAGGCCCAGCTTGATCCGGTGCGCCTGATCTGACCCGGGTCAGGTGGCGGCCCGATCAATCAACGCGTTCAGGGTGAACACATCCTGATGCGCGCCGCCGACATTCTTGAAAACGGTGATCTCATCCGGGTTTTCACGCCCGGGCGCGCGGCCCTGAACCAGATCGAACAGATCACCGCGAATGGCGTCCCATGACAGCGCGCCGGCAGTCACCGGCTGGATCAGATCGCCCGCATCCTCGCGCCCGATATGGGTGTCGACGAACAGGCGGCCACGGGTCATGGCGCGATCATCCGCCTCGCGCATGTCGGGCAGATAGGCCCCGACCAGATCCAGATGCGCCCCCGGTTTCAGCAGATCGCCCTTGACCAGCGGGGCCTTTGACATGGTGACGCAACTGATGATGTCCGCGGTCTGCACCGCGGCATCCAGATCGGGAACGGCGTGCGCGTCGATCCCCTCGGCGCATAGCCGGTCGGCCAGGGCCTGCGCATGCGCCGGTGTGCGGTTCCAGATACGGATGCGCGTCAGGGACGGGCGGGCGGCGCGATGCGCCATGACGCTGTGCGGCGCAAGTCCGCCCGCGCCGACCACCAGCAATTCGCGCGCATCCTTGCGCGCCAGCAGCGCCGCGCCCAGGCCCGAAATCGCCGCGGTCTTGCGAAAGGTCATCGCCTCGCCATCGGCCACGATCACGGGCGTGCCGGTGGCGGCGTCAAACCCGGCGACCAGCCCCTGAACCGAGGCTTGCGGCGGCGTCAGGTCGCGGTTCCCCGGAAAGACGCCGACCATCTTGACCGCGATCAGCGCCCCCGCCAGCCAGCCCGGCAATGTCACGAACTGATTGCCGCTGCCGGCGGGGTCGTCCTGCACCACGCAGTCCGACAGCGGCAATTCACCCTCATGCGCGCGGCCAAGCGCGGCGATCAGCGCCGGATAGGGCAGGGCGCGATGGACCGCCTCGGCATTCAGAAACTGCATTTCACCCTCCGTTTTTTGGGGCCCAAGCGCCGGGTTGTCAGCCGTTCCAGAGCCCTTCCTCGCGCAGTTCATCCTGCACGATCTCGATACTGTCGCGCAGGATCGAGACCAGCTCGTCGATCTGTTCCCTGGTGATGATCAGGGCGGGCGACATCACGCATATCGCACCGATCGGGCGCACGATCAGGCCCTTTTCATAGCAATGCCGGTCGATGCGGGCGGCCACCTTGATGTCAAAGTCGGTTGCCGCGTCGGATTTGGGATCGGTCTGACATTCGACGCAGCCCAACAGGCCCCGCCCGCGCACATCGCCGACCAGCGGCAGATCCTTCAGCGATTGCAGCCCGGCCATGAAATAAGGAGCGATGTCGCGGACATGGGCCAGCAGGTTCCTGTCCTCGAACACGTCCATATTGGCCAGGGCGGCGGCGCAGGCGACAGGATGGCCGCTATAGGTGTAGCCGTTGGAATAAAAGCTGCCCCTGGCGTTTTCGCCCGAAATGCGCGCCAAGACCCGGTCCGAAATCGCGAACCCGCCCAAGGGAACATAGCCCGAGGTGACGCCCTTGGCGAAGGTGACGATGTCGGG